>URMT01000031.1 GCA_900549005.1 uncultured Eubacteriales bacterium
AGGGAAAGAGGACGCGTCGGGTTCGCCGACTATAAGGCTCTTGCCGGTGAGGCGCATTATAACTTTGTCGCCCTCGGGCTCGATAAAGCTGTCGTGCTTTTCCGCAGTGAGACCGGTGAGCGGCTGGAACCAATGGGTATAGTGGGTAGCGCCCTTTGATACCGCCCAGTCCTTCATCGCCGCGGCAACGGCGCCCGCTATGGATACGTCGAGCTGGGTGCCGGCCTCTATCGTGGCGCGGAGCGATTTATACACTTCTTTGGGGAGCCTCTCCTTCTGCACGGCGTCGTTAAATACGTTTTCGCCGAACTTTTCGGGAAGATTCATATTCTTTTATCTCCTTTGAAAATTTATTTTTTTATGATATGGTATGGTAACTTCTTATATCGGGGCTCTCTCATATTCTCCCCTTATGCAAAAAGCGGAAATGCGGGGCCGTGCGCCCCTCCGCTTGCGATTACATTGAAATTATAAAATAAATAATTTTGGCTGTCAAACGATATGCGCAAGGTTGTTTTTCGCAAGTATTTATATTAAATATAAGCTCGGCTTATAGATTTAAGCCGCAGATTTTGCGCTTACCCTTGCGCGGCAGGCGTTTTAAGCGGCAAAAATTATTCGCCCCGCAAGGGGCAAAAATTCAGTTCCTGCCGTCGCCGCCCCCGTCGTCGAAGCGGGCGGGCTTTATGAGGTGGGTACCCTTTATGTCGGTATGCGCCGCCTCGGGGTCGTCCGCCATTATTCCGCGCTGCAACTTGGAGTAGCCGTACTTTTTGCGTATGGCGTCCACCGCACGCTCTGCCCGCTCCCTCTTTTTATAATCGCCGTCCACCTCGTCGAAGGTCATCTGCGAAAGGTTTTTATCGAAGCCCGAAACGGTAACGCCCAGCGCGCGCACGGCGAAGGGAAAGTGCACCCTCTCTTTGAACAGCGCAAAGGCGTGGGCGGCAATTTCGCCGCACAGCACGGTGGGGCGCACCTTTTTTTGCACGTTCATACTCTTCAACGCGCTGTCGCGCACCCACAGATGAACGGTGTCTGCCCTGCCCAAATCGGCCTCGCGAAGCCTTGCCGCAACGCTTTCCGCAAGGACGAACAGGTGCTTTTTGACCTCCTCGTACGAGGTCAAATCGTGCGGGTAGGTGAGCGAATTGCCTATCGATTTGAGCTCGCCCGAATCGTCTGCCGAACGCACGGGCTCGTCGTCCTGCCCGCGGGCGTACTTCAAAAGCGTTTCGCCGTTCTTGCCGAAGGCGCGCTTTACGGTATCGTCGGGCGCGTTTGCAAGCGCGCCTATCGTGGTTATGCCCATTCTCCTCAGCCTTTCGGCAGTGGCCCTGCCCACGTATAGAAGGTCCTCCACGGGAAGAGGATAAATTTTGGTCTTGTAGTCCGATGCGGGTATAACGGTGGTTCCGTCGGGCTTTTTGAGGTCTGAACCCAGCTTTGCAAATACCTTATTATAAGATACGCCCACCGATACGGTGAGGCCCAGCTCCCCCTTTATGCGCGTGCGCAGGGTGTCGCCTATAAATTTGAGATAGGCGGGCGCAAACGCGCGCGCCTCGCCCTCCCCTTCGTACATCTCCCCGCCGAACCGCGGAAAAACTTTTGTGCTGTGCGTTACGTCCAGCCAGCACTCGTCTATGCCGTATGGCTCTATCAGGTCGGTATACTCGGCATATATCGCGCGCGCCAAGCGCGAATGCTTCATATACTCGTCGAAGTGCGGCCGCACCACAACTATATCGGGGCATTTGCGCTTTGCCTGCCACACGGTGTCGCCCGTCTTTACGCCGAGTTTTTTGGCCTCTTCGCTCTTGGCGAGCACTATGCCCTTGCGCTCCTCCTTGTTGCCGCACACCGCAACGGGCACGCCTATAAGTTCTGGGTGCAGCTTGCATTCTACCGAGGCGTAGAAGTTGTTGAGGTCGGAATGAATTACTATCCTCTCCATCTTCTTCCCCCGAACGGCCTGCCGCGCACCTTGAAGCGGGCGCTGCCCGCGTACTTTATTTTAGCCCGCCCGAAGCGGTATCTGTTGAAAAAGCCGTTAATTTTTATGCACAGCTTTTTTACGTCTGAATAAAAGTGCCGCCACTCCCAGTAAAGGCACATTACAAAGCCGAGCGGACAGCCCAGAATGATTGCGGGGAACAACTGCCACAGCGCGGGCGCATAATAGCCTCCGTCCTCTCCCGGTTCGAAGATATCGGGCACGAATGCGAGCAGGAAGTTGAGCGCGCCCGTGCCTTCGAGGTTTGCATACGGGCCGAACGCCATTCCGCCGTTGCCGTGCGTGACCGAAAGGATATAGCGAGCCTCGTCCAGCCCGAAGGCGACGAGGGCGACCTCGTTGAACACGATTACCACGAGGTCGAGGATATAGATTAGCGGTACAAAGAAAATTCTGCGGTAGTCCGGCCTGTGCAGGCGGAGCACCACCATAAGTACGGGCACAACCCATATTACGGTGTGGCAGAAGTAATAGCGCATACAGTCGAAATCGAAGGGCACGGAATTAGCAATGCTCATCGGTATCCAGCTTGCGGCTATGCCCGAAATTGCGCCTATATAGAACATATAGTCGCGCAGGACGCCTCCCTTTTTGAGAAAGAAGAAGGGGAAAATCATCGTATTTATCGCGCATACGTTTTCGGGCGTGATGGTCTGCAAAGCGTCGGCAGGGTCGTCGGTGGAGTACGGCGGAAACAACAGCTTTAAAAAGTGCAGCGCAAAGTTGGCGGCAAGCAGAACGAACAGCACAATGTTCTGCGTGCGTGCCGTGCGCCCGCGCAGCACAAAATAGAGCACGAGGAAAAACGCAATACCCATAAGCGGGAAAAGGTAATAATACGGGTCTGAAAAGTCTACCGTCATAGCCTCACCAAAGTAAAAGAAGTAAATTACAGATTTATTATATCACGTTGCGGGCGTTTGCGCAACGCCGCCGCGCAAAACGGCGTTACAAAAAGCGCATCATTTCAACCGCAAACTAAGCCGACGTAGCCCCCTATTTGTCATTTCGACTAAGTGACCGAAGGGAACGCACGGAGAAATCTCAAAAAATATTGACGAGATTTCTCCACTTCACTCACTTCGCTCGTTTCGGTCGAAATGACAGAGTAACGGCACAGACTGTTACCCTGTAACTTAGATAAAAGTAAATATGCTTTTGCCGCGGATATAACAATGCGCGCGCCGCGGCGGCTGCCGCGGCGCGCTTAAACTTATTCTGCCGTTTTAAGTATCGGCATATTCACACATTTTCATCCGTAAGTTCGCGCACAACCCCGTCAAGCACTTCAAAAAAGTTTGAAAACGTCTTTGAGCACACTTCGGCGTTTTCAATGACTATTCCGTCGGCGCGCAGGCCCGTGACGGCAAAGCTCATTGCAACGCGGTGGTCGCCGAATGTGTTTATGCGGGCGGGCTTCGGCTGAGAGGGATAAATGGTTATATCGCCCCTTCCCGCCGTGCACTCAACGCCCATAGCGCGCAGGTTTGTGGCCATTGCCTCTATCCTGTCGCATTCCTGCCCGCGGATATGTTCGATGCCGCATATGTGCGTGGGTTTTGAAAAATAGGGCGCTATTGCCGCCAGTGTGAGCGCCTGGTCTGAAAAGGACGACATATCCACCTCGCCGCCGTCGAAGCCGCCCTTCATAAGTTCGATAAACTTAATATCGCCCTGCATCGAACGGGGCATAACGCCCTTGACTTTTATATCGGTGCCCAGAATTCTGTTTATCGCATAGAAGTAGCACGCCGCCGAGATATCGGGCTCGATATCGTATTTGCGCGCCGAATATGCGCCGTTTACCGTGTATTCCGCGCCGCTTTTTAAAGCCCGCTTTTCCGGCCCGGCGCCGAACGACCACATCATATCGGCAGTCATATCTATATAGTCCGTTCCGTGGCTGCCCGAAGCGCTCACGCGCACGCCGCCCTTTGCGCACACGCCCGCCATTAAAACGGCAGACATAAACTGGCTGCTCTTTGTTATATCAACGGTAATATTTTTCGCAGGGGTGGACGTGCCGAAAATTTTAAAGGGGAAGCAGTCTTTTTTCTCCAAAAATTCAAAGCAGGCGCCCGCGCCTTCAAGCGCCGCAATCAAATCGCCCATAGGACGCTTTTTCATCTGTTCAGACGAGCGTACAAGAAATTCTCCCTCTGAAAAGGCCAGAAGGGCGGTTATGAAGCGTGCCGCCGTGCCCGCGCTGCCCACGTATACCTCGCCACTCTTTACGGGAAGCCTTCCGCCGCAGCCCTCCACCGTGACGGTAGTGCCGTTCAGATACACCTTTATGCCCAGGCTTTTGAGGCAGTCGATAAATGTCAGGCAGTCATCAGAAAGGCCCGCGCCGTACAGCGTGGACGTGCCCTTTGCCAGCGCCGCGATAAACAGGGCGCGCGCCGTTATGCTCTTTGAGCCGGGGACAGAAACGAGGGCGCTTTTATTTTTGATTTTTTTGCAAATGCAGGGTACGGAATAATTCATAAATATAAAAAAGCCGCTTAATTGCGCCATATATGCCGTTCAATTTAAAATTTACGCACATACGCATATGGCGAAATATTCATATAAAAAATTTTAAAATAATTTTTTGTCGATTTAACACTGTTCCACGTGTGACTTTCTGCGACGCACGATGTCGCCCGCAGAGAGGGCGTACGGACACTTTACCCTGTAAATTTCCTGCACGCGCTTGCAGTCGCCTGTGGGCTCGCCCTTGGAGTCGTAGGCCTCGCCAACTACAAACGATTTGCCGAAATTTTCCGTGGGGGTAAGTACTTCCAACGTATCGCCCGCGCGGAACCTGCCGCGCATTTCGATGAGAGCAAAGCCATTTTCGTACCCCAGAACGTTGCCGATATAGTCGCAGTCGCCCTTGGCCTGGCTGTCGGCATAGTTGACGGTGCCGTGGTTTTCGCCGAAGGCGTACGCCGTGGTGTAGTCGCGGTGCGCCGCAGTCAGAAGTTCGCGCTCGATTACCCCGTCAAAGCCACCGTCTATGCACCTGCGGTAGGCGTTTATTACGGTGGCGAGGTAATATTCGCTCTTCATTCTGCCCTCGATTTTAAACGAGTAAACGCCCGCCTCGCTCATCTCTTTGAGGTGGGCAGACATATTCAAATCCTTTGAATTGAGGATATATGCGCCCCTTTCGTCCTCTTCCAGTCCCAGCCAGCCGCTGTCGCTCTTGTCGTCGTTCTTTCGTATAGAGTAGTTCCAGCGGCACGCCTGCGCGCACTCGCCGCGGTTGGACGGCCTGCCCGTGAGGTAGTCTGAAAGAAGACACCTGCCCGAATAGGATATGCACATTGCGCCGTGCACGAAGGCTTCGAGCTCGATATCGGGCACGTAGGCGTGAATTTCGGCAATCTCTGCAAGCGAAAGTTCGCGCGCCAGCACAGTGCGGCTTGCGCCCTGTTCGCGCCAGAATTTTACGGCATATTTGTTGGTAATGTTGGCCTGGGTGGATATGTGCACGGGCAGTCCGGGCGCGCACTTTTTTGCCGCCGCAAGCACGCCGGGGTCGGAAATGAGGGCGGCGTCGGCGCCCGCCTCCTGCAAGAAGGAAAAGTAGTCCTCCATAGGCGCGAGGTCGGCGTTTTTCGCATAGATATTCACGGTGACGTAAACCTTTTTGCCCAGCGCGTGCGCATATTTTACGGCGGAAACCAGCTCTTCGCGCGAAAAATTATCGGCAAAG
Source organism: uncultured Eubacteriales bacterium (assembly GCA_900549005.1). Lineage (GTDB taxonomy): Bacteria > Bacillota > Clostridia > Christensenellales > Borkfalkiaceae > Coproplasma > Coproplasma stercorigallinarum. The sequence goes on from URMT01000031.1 coordinate 5,721, forward strand.
GAGCGCAAAGAAAATTCTTTGCCTCCCAGATATGCCGCGTCTGCGCCGAAGTATAGCGCAGTTTTGAGTTTGGAAAAATTGCCCGCGGGGGCAAGAAGTTCAACGTTGTTCATCTGTTCACACAACCATATATTAAAGTAAAGCCAAAACCGCACGCAAAACAAAGCGGCAGACCGCCCGCGGCCGCGCCGCACGGGCGGCTACTTTTTTACCGAAATTGCCATACCGTCGCCCACGCGCACGACGGCCGTTACAAGTTCTTCGTCGGCGGTTACGGCGGCGAGATATTCTTCGATATGCTTTGCCAGCATACGCCGCTTTTTGGGCACCTCGGCCTCGCCCGTCGCCCAGCCGTATAAAAGCACGTCGTCGGCAATGAGCACGCCGCCGCGCGCAAGCAGCTGTTTTAAGCGGGGAAGGTACTTTATATACTGCACCTTGGCGCAGTCCATAAATATGAAGTCGAACTGCCCCGAAAGCCGCTCTATCACTTCGCCCGCGTCGCCGCAGATTGCGTCAACGCGCGAAGATAGGCCGCACTCTTCAAAGTTCGCAGTCGCCTCGGCATAAAAATTTTCGTCGCGCTCCACCGTGACGAGCTCGGCCTGCGGAAGCGCAAGCAGCATTGCCGCCGAAGTGGCGCCCACCGCCGTGCCCAGTTCGAGTATGCGCGCGGGCCTTGCCGCGGCGAGCTGGGTAAGCAGAAAGCATAACGTTTCGTCTGAGGCGACGGGTATTTCGCGCGCAAAGGCGCGCTCGCGCACCATTTGAACGCAGGGCGGTATATGCGGCTTGTTGAACCGCGCCACGCCCTTACTTTCCCCCTCCTGCGGAGTTGAAGTATCGCGGTGCGCGTAAGAAAATTCGTCCATAACTTTAAAATAATTGATATAGCGGCAGTTGGCTCTCTGCCCATAATGCCGTTGGATATACGGCTTTTTCTGCCTGCCCTTCCCTACCCTCTCGTTGTGCGGGCAGTAAATGAACCGCACAGTTCTGCCGTTTCCCTTCGGGAGCCTCGGCAGAGTAGCGCTTAGCTCACGCGGGCACCGTTCGCGCACTTACATATGCGCTCACTCATCTCTCTTCGGCACGCACAACGGGTATCCGTTGTGCTATGAAATGCCTTGCTCGTCCCTAAGCAAGGGGAGGCTTAGTGGTAAGTTGCGTTGCAACGTGATGAGTGATAAGCGCGGCAAGCCGCGCGTAATAAGTTGCCTTGCGGCAACGTTGCAGTTGAGATTTCTCCGCTCGCTTACGCTCGGTCGAAATGACAAGGTGGTAAAACTGTTCGCTTCGGTCGTAAGGAGCGAAGCGACTTTAATTGCGATTGTTCGCTTTATAAGGCAATCTGCCGCTGCAAACATCAAATATTTATTATCTCACACTATTCACGCGGCAGAGTTTCGTCACTACGTTCCTCACGCGCGTCAATGACAATTAGTATAAAATAATTTACGTTTCAAGCAAGGTTTCCCACCTCCTACCTGCACATAATGACCTTGGAGATGCGAGCAGTACGCGGAGCTGGCGGAAGGCGCGAGGGAGTTTACTTTGAGGTAAATGACCGAGCGCACCCGTAACAGCGACAAAGTAATGCGAAGTATATACAAGGGCTGGCGGACAAACAAGAATGTTGTTACAGTTCTACTACTACGGGCACTATCATCGGCGACTGCTTTGTCTTTTTTAGCAGGTAGTTTTTGAGCGTGCGCTTTATGGCGCGCTTCAATTCGTCTACGCTGCCGATGGATAAATCGTAACCTTCGATGGCGTTCTTTATTACCTCGCGCACCTCGGTTATATAGTCCTTGTGGAAGCCGAATATGAAGCCGCGGCTGTTTACGGCGGGTTCGCCTATCACTTCGCCGCCCGAAACCACTACCGAAACTATGAACAGTCCGTCGGCCGCAAGCTGGCGCCTGTCCTGCATAACCGTGGAGGCCTTCTCGTCCTCTATGCCGTCGCCGTCGATGAGGCGCGAGCCCGAAGGAACGTTGTCGCCGCGGCGGAGCGTGTTTGATGTGAGCATTACGCAGTTGCCGATATCGGGAAGGAAGATATTGCTCTCGCTCATTCCAAGTTCGCGCGCGAGCTGGGCGTGGCGCTTCAAATGGCGGTATTCGCCGTGCACGGGTATAAAGAATTTGGGCTTCAACAGTCTGTGCATTATCTTGTGTTCTTCGCGGCAGGCGTGCCCCGAAACGTGGATATTTTCAAGGCTTTCGTAAACCACGTTCGCGCCCTTGCGGTAGAGGTTGTTTATTACGCGGTATATATCCTTCTCGTTTCCCGGTATGGGGGAAGCGGAGATTATTATGGTATCGTTTTCGCCCACCGTAACCGAGGGGTTTTCGCCGTTGGCCATACGCGTGAGCGCGCTCATCGGCTCGCCCTGGCTGCCCGTGGAAACTATTACCAGCTCGCTGTCGGGTATCTTTTTGGTGCGCGAAACGTCCACGAGCACGCCTTCGGGAATGTGCAAATCGCCTATATTTTCGGCGGCGTCTACCACGTTGAGCATACTCCTGCCCGAAAGCGCAACCTTGCGCCTGTATTTTACCGCAAGGTCGATTATCTGCTGCAACCTGTGCACGTTTGAGGCAAAGGTGGCGATGATGAGCCTGCGGCTTAAATTTTCGTTGAACAGCCTGTCCAGAGTGCTGCCCACCGTCTTTTCGCTCATAGTGTAGCCGGGGCGCTCGATATTGGTGCTCTCGCCGAGGTAGCATAAAACGCCGCGTTCGCCGAGGTCGGCTATCGTCTTTAAGTCAATCGGTTCGCCCGCGACGGGGGTAAGGTCAATTTTAAAGTCGCCGCTGTGGAATATAAGCCCCTGAGGGGTGTCTATCGCCAGGGCGAGCGCGCCCGCTATCGAATGGTTTACGTTGACGAACAGCACGTCGAAACAGCCCAGCTTTATGCGGTCGCCGGGGGATACTATCACCTCTTCGGCGTCGTTTATGCGGTGTTCGCGCAGTTTGTTGTCTACCAGCGCGAGCGTGAGCTTGGTGCCGATGACGGGCGCCTTTATTTCGCGCAGAAGGTAGGGCACGCCGCCTATGTGGTCCTCGTGTCCGTGCGTTAAAAGCAGGCCCTTCACCTTGTGCTTGTTTGCGACGAGGTAGGATATGTCGGGCGCGACGAGGTCTATGCCGGGCAGCTCTTCCGAAGGGAAGATTATGCCCGCGTCGATGATTATTAAATCTTCGCCGTACTCAATGGCCGTCATATTCTTGCCGATTTCGCCCACGCCGCCGAGGAAGATAATTTTTACCTGCTTTTCCTTCCTGCCGCGCGCGGTGCGCGTGCGCTTTTCTTCCTTTTCGCCCTCTTCGGCGGACTTGCGGCGCCTCTCCTTTTTGGGTGCGGCTTTTTCAGCTTTTTCAGCCTTTTCGGGCTTTTCAACCTTTTCGCGCTTCTTCTTTTCGGCCTTTGCCTTTACGGGCTTTTCGCCAGACTGAGCCGCGGGGGCAGACTTTGCGCCCCTCTTTTTTGCGGGTTTTTCCGCTTTTGCTTCGGGCGCGGCAGCAAAGTTCGCATCTGAACGGCCCTCATCGGGCTGTACATTGCCCGAATTGCCGAGGTATAAAAACTGCGAAAGTCCGCCCGAAGCCGTCATAGGGGTACCCTGCGAGGGCTTGCCCACGCGGCCTATGCGCAATCTTTTAGTTGTCTTTTTGTTTTCGTTTTCCAATTTTTTCCATCTCCCTCGCGCCCTGAAAGGGCGCGGCAACAAAACAAGCCCGTGGGGAGGAACTGCCGTAAAATTTTTGCATTTCCCCCGCGGGTTGAGCCGCTTTTTGCCCGCGGCCCGGGCTATGTATGAAAATAATTTTATTATGCGCGGCGCCGCCGGGGACGGCTGCACGGCGCTGTATAATCGCAGGCATATGCTGTCGTCGGCATATGCAGGCCGCGCCGCGGTGCCCTGAAATGAGCGCCGCAAAATCTCACAGATACGGTTTATTGCGTACGGTTTATTGCGCGCGCGGGCGCCGCGCTTATCGAACGCAAAACGCCGAATCTTCACGCACGCTTTAAACGAGGGGACAACAACCATTTTTACAGACTTCGGGGGTTGATAAAAACACCTATCAACCCCCGTCGTAAAATATCTTTTTTACTTGTTCTTGCTTACGTCCTTTACAAGCCCGTCTTCGATGAGCTCTTCCATCGTTTCGTAGGGATACATTGCGGCATAATCGCGCTCCTGGATGGGACGCTTTTCGCCGTTGCGCTTTGCAAGCATTTCGTCTATAAGCCTGATGGCCTTCTTTACGCCGAGCGGGCTCTTTATCTTGACCATCATCGGCGTGCCGTGCATCGACTTGTTATCCGATACGTCCACGTGGTGGTAAACGGAAGTCTTGTATTCGTTGGGGTCGAGGTTGAGATACAGGCAGAGCGTCTTGCCCCTTATTTTAAGTTTGGCTATCGTCTCCCTGCCCTTGTTGAAGCGCTCGGCGCCCCACGCTATGGACGAGTTTACTTTCTTGTACGCAAGCATTGCGTTCTTTATCTGGCCGTAGTAGCGCTTTACATCGTCGCTGCTCTGGATTATCCTTGCAATGAAGCTGCGGTTGTACTTCATCATATTTGCGAAGTCAACGCCGCCGTTGCTTATGCCCGGTATGCCGTCGGGGTCTGCCTCGCCCTGAACGGTCTGCTCGTCAACGTCGTCGAAGATGTTTTCCATAGCCTCGTCGACAGGTTCGTCTGCAACTTCGCTTTCGTCGACTATGTCGCTTACCGTTACGAGCTGTTCCTCTTCCTCGTCCTCGGCGGGAACTTCCTCAGAAATTTCTGCGTTTTCAACAGCGCTCTCTTCGGCCTCCGCGCTCTCTTCGGGAGCGGGTTCTTCGGCTTCTGCCGCTTCGGCAGGCTCTTCGGTTTCTGCCGCAACGGTTTCTTCCGCAGGCTCTTCCACAGGCTCTTCCGAAGCCGCTTCCTCTTCGGCCTCTTCCGAGGTATCTTCAACCGTTTCGGCAGTTTCGTTTACCTCTTCGTCGCTGCCCGCCGCCGCAACGGTAGTTACCACCGCGCCTGCGACTATCAGCGCCTTAATCTGGTCGAGGGTACGCTTTATTTCCTCTATTTCCTGCTTTACTTCTGCAAGTTCGTCTTCATCGGAGGCCTGTTCCTCGCTTACGCCGCGAGCAACAAGTTCGTCTATGCGCGCAGTAAGTTCGGCAACTTCGCCCTTCAAATCCTGAATTGCGGGGTCGTTCTTTATGTCTTCGAGCGACTGCTTTATGCTGTCGAATTCGGCCTGTACGGGGTCTTCTTCCGCCGCTTCGCCCTCTTCGGTAACCTCTTCGGGTGCGAAGAGTTCGTCTATCCTCGAAGTGAGCTCGGCAACCTCGCCTTTGAGTTCCTGTATCGCAGGGTCGTGCCTTATTTCGTCGAGAGCCGTCCTAATGGCTTCAAGCTCGGCCTTGACTTCGTCTTCGGCTTCGGCGCCCTCTTCCGCCTCGGCGGTTTCGCCTTCGACTTCCTCGCCCTCTTCGAGCAGTTCGTCGTCGGGAGTGAGCAGTTCCTCTATGCGGGCGGTGAGTTCGTCGACCTTTGCTTTGAGCTCTTCCACAGCGCCGTCGTTTTTAATCTCTTCAATCGCGGCCTTAATCTCGCCGAGTTCGGCCTTTACACCGTCTTCGGCTTCGGCGCCCTCTTCCGCCTCGGCAGCTTCGTCTTCAACCTCTTCAAGCTCCTCCTCGTCGGGGGTGAGAAGTTCCTCTATGCGGGCGGTAAGTTCGTCTATCTTGCGGTTGATTTCGCCAATCTCTTCCGCCGTAGCGGCAACTGCCGCAGGCTCTTCGCTCTCGGCGGCCTGGTCAACCGTCTCTTCTGCGGCCTCTTCGGCTGTTTCTTCCGCGGCTTCTTCAACGGCCTCTGCCGAAACCATTTCCGCAACGGCCTTCTTCTCTTCGTCGAGGGCGGCGCGCATATCTTCGAGTTCCTTGCGCATTGCGGCGAGCTTGTCGTCCATACCTTCGAGCATAGCGTTGGTAGACGCGGTAACCTTCCACGAAATGGAGTCGGTTATCTTCTGCAAGCCCTCTTCGTCGATTACTATGTCGTAATCGTTCTCTTCTTCGGGCTCAGCACTCTCTTCCGCGGCGGCGGGAACGGCCTCTTCGGCGCTGCCCGCCACAACCTGCGTCTGGCCGAGCCTGTCGCATACGCCGTTTATTATCGCGTCGTAATCGACCTCGGTTGCGGGTATCGAAGCGAGCACGGCGGCGGCAACCTTATCGGCAATGTCGTCTGCGTCGACTTCGGGCAGGTAGTTGGATATCGCGGCGGCAGTCCTGTCGGCAATGGTCTCTTCGTTCACGCCGTTTGCCGCGAGTTTTTCGGATACGAGCTGGGCAATCTCTTCGCTGCTCATACTCTCTGTATCTTCGCTCTCCATTGCCGCGTCGGTAACCGCAACTTCGCCTGCGGCCGACCTTTCGGCAATCTTTTCTATTATGCGGTCGTAATCGAGGCTGTCTACAACCGCTTCTGCAAGCGAGCGGCAACCTTCGTCGTCTACTATTATATCGAAATCGTTGGGCGAAAGTGCGCTGACCTTGCGCGCAATCTCGTCGGAGAGCGCGTCTGAGTCGGCAACTTCGGTGCTCTCCGCCGCGGCAGCCACAACGTTCTGCTCTGCGGGAGCAATCTTTTCCGCAACGCGCGCGGCAAGCTCTTCGTAATCGACCTCGGCGGTGGCGTGAACTTCCAGCGGCTTGGCTTCGCCGTCGCCGCTTACCACTACCTGAGGTATAACAATCTGCTCTGCCACCTTAGAGGCAACATAATCGGGCGAGATGACTTCCTGGGGAGGTATGCAGTCTGCAACCTTCTTGGCAAGCTCGTCGTAATCTATCGCGCTGCCGATGCCCTTTTCGGCGAGTTTGTCGCAAAGGCGCGCGGCAAGTTCGTCGTAGTCTATGTACCCGTTTTCAGAAATGGTGAGCTGCTCGTCGTCATCGGAGTATGCGGCGGGAGCAACCTCGTCGTCGAACGAAGGCTCCTCTTCAACCCAATTGTCCTGTCTGGACGCTTCGGCTATCTTTTCGTAGTCTACCGCGTTCTCCTTCATCTTCTCTTGGAGCGAAGATATCATCGAAGAGAGTTTGACGAAGATGTTTTCGCACTGTGCGGCCACGTACTTAATCTCCATACGGAGCTTCTGGTTCTCGGCGGCGAGCTTATCGTAAATAGCGCTGGCCTGCTTGCCGAGGAACGCCGTCTCCTGCGCCACCTTATCGGCAAGCGCGTCTGACTGCGTACGCGAGTTGTTGGCGGCAAGAAGCATATCGAGCTTCCCCGCTATTTCGGCCTGCCTTTGCAGAAGCACGTCTGCCTTGGTTGCATACGTGGCGCCGCTCTGGCCGCCGTCTTTCTTGTTGAAGAAACCTGCCATAATGATGCACCTCTTAAAACGGCGAACAGGGTTTTAAACCATATAATATATCGCCGCACGTTTTGCTTACAAAATAATTCTACAACAAAAAATGAAAATTGTAAATATAATTGTTAAAATTTTTTGGCAAATCGGGCAAATTTTTTTTAATTGACGGGCAAATATACCGCAATTACCGCAAACGGCGGGCGTTTTGACGGTCTGCGGCGCGGGCTTTCGATAAAAAATTCACAATTTATTTGGTCTGTACGGTTGAAATTTTACTTTTTTTGTATTATAATATCAGTATTATACGGAACGGGAACGGGTCATCGCAAAATTCTTTGCGGCGGCGCGCGGGCACTGCCGCACAGGCAGCGCGCCCCTATATTTCGTAAATCTATTGCATTGGAGATTTGATATGAGAGTTTACAACTTTTCCGCAGGCCCCTCCACTCTGCCCCTCTCCGTGCTGGAACAGGCGCAGAAAGAATTCCTCGACTTTGCCGGAACGGGTATGTCGATTACCGAGATTTCCCACCGCGACAAGGCATTCGACGCCGTAGTCAAAGAGGCAGAATCGCTGGTGCGCGAACTTTTGAACGTGCCCGAAGATTACGCCGTGCTCTTCGTTCAGGGCGGCGCCTCCACGCAGTTCGCTGCGGTGCCCCTCAATATGATGCACCACGGCAAGGCCGACTACATTGTGACGGGCAACTTCGCTAAGAAGGCCTGGCAGGAAGGCCAGATATTCGGCGAAGCCGTAAAGATTGGCGACAGTTCAGACAAGACCTATACATACATTCCCGACGTAGATAAACTCGCCTATTCGGAAGACGCCGACTATGTGCACATAACTTCCAACAACACGATATTCGGCACGAGATACGCAAAGTTCCCCGACTGCAAGGCGCCGCTCGTGGCAGATATGTCTTCCGAAATATTCTCGCGCGAGATAGACGTTTCCAAATTCGGCGTAATATATGCGGGCGCGCAGAAGAACCTTGCCCCCGCAGGCGTGACGATAGTAATCGCAAAGCGCAGCCTTATTCAGGAGCCGCTCAAAATATGCCCCACGATGCTCAAATGGAAGGTGCAGGACGAAAACGGCTCGCTCTACAACACCCCTCCCTGCTTCGCCATATATATGGCAAACCTCGTGCTCCGCAACCTCAAAGAAAAGGGCGGCGTGAAGGCGATTAACGAAGTTGACGTATACAAGGCGGGGCTCTTGTATGACTTTATAGACAATTCCTCGCTGTTTAAAAACAACGTGGTAAAGGAATACCGTTCGATAATGAACGTGCCCTTCGTAACCCCCTCTGCCGAGCTTGACGCAAAGTTCATAGCCGAGGCCAAGAAGGCGGGGCTGGTTTCGCTGAAAGGCCACAGGCTGGTAGGCGGTATGAGGGCTTCCATCTACAACGCAATGCCCGTCGAGGGCGTGAAGGCGCTCATAGACTTTATGAAGAAGTTCGAGCTGGAAAACAAATAACGTACAGGGGGAATATACAATGAGCAAGAGAAAGATTTTAAAACTTAACGCAATAAGCCCGCTTGCAGACGCCATATTCGCGGGGTACGGTTACAGCGACAGCTGCGAAGACCCCGACGGCATAATGGTGCGTTCGGCGCAGATGGCCGACTATAAGGTAGGCGAAAGCCTGATAGCCGTTGCGCGCGCGGGCGCGGGCACCAACAACATACCCGTGGCCGACTACGCCGAAAAGGGCATAGTAGTGTTCAACACCCCCGGCGCCAACGCAAACGCCGTGAAAGAGCTGGTTATATGCGAGCTGTTTTTGGGCGGCAGAAAGATTACCGAGGCGATAGACTGGGTAAAGACGCTTAAAGGCGAGGGCGAAAACGTAGGCAAACTCGTTGAAAAGGGCAAGTCGAAGTTCGTAGGCCACGAAATTACGGGCAAGATGCTGGGCGTTATAGGCCTTGGCGCGATAGGCGTGGCTGTTGCCAACGCCGCCTACGGACTGAATATGGAGGTTATGGGCACCGACCCCTACCTCTCCACTATGAACGCGCTGGCGCTCTCCCCCCACATCAACGTGGTTCCCGCACGCGAAGACATATACAAGAAGGCAGACTTCATCACCATACACGCTCCCCTGAATTCCGACACGCGCGGAATGATTAACAAAGAGACGATTGCAATGATGAAGGACGGCGTAGTTATCATCAACAACAGCCGCGGCGAGCTTGTGAACACCGACGATATAATCGAGGCGCTTGAAAGCGGCAAGGTGGGCAGGTACATAACCGACTTCCCGAACGACAAACTCATCGGCGTTAAAAACTGCATATGCGTGCCCCATCTCGGCGCGAGCACGCCCGAGGCGGAAGACAACTGCGCGGTTATGGCGGCGCACCAGCTTGTGGACTACATAGAAAACGGCAACATCACAAACAGCGTGAACTACCCCTCGGTAAGCCTTGCGCGCGACGAGGGCAAGGGCAGGGTTTGCATACTGCACAGGAACGTGAAGAACATAATCACCAAGTTCACTTCGGCCATATCCGAACAGGGGCTGAACATAGCGCATATGGCAAGTTCCAGCCGCGGCGAATACGCTTGCTCTATACTTGAAATAGACGGCGAAATCCCTGCAAAGACGATTGAAGCCATCACCGCCGTAGATGGCGTGCTGAGAGTTCGCTCGCTGTAAAAATACTCACAAAAATTTAACTTTGACCGAAAGTTAAATTTTTCGTGAGATTGAGGGGCCTTCTCGCGCGGCGGGCGGTGAAGTAGCCGCCGCGCTCGGTCACCGCTCGGACTATGATTTGCCCTCGCTCATCTCACATTGCACAAACAGCGGGTGTCCGCTGTTT
>URMT01000032.1 GCA_900549005.1 uncultured Eubacteriales bacterium
CCTTCATCGTCATCGGCTACCTGGCGCAGCTGCTGCCCTGGGTGCTGGTGACGCGGCTGACCTTCGCCTACCACTACTTCCCCTCGGAGGTGTTCATGCTCCTTGCGCTCTGCCACATGTGGCGGCGCTGCAGGGACGAGGGGCTGTACAAGTGGTACCGCCCGATGTACGCCTTCACGGGTCTGTGCGTCGTGCTCTTTGCGGCCTTCTATCCCGTGCTCACCGGCATAAAGACGCCGGTGTGGTACACGAGGAGCTTCCTCAAGTGGTTCCCCTCGTGGCCGTTCTGATTTGAAAATGCAAGCAAACAAGGTGAGAGAATGTTTTTAGCGGATTATCACGTACACAGCACCTGCTCCTTCGACGCGAAGAACCGCATGGCGGAGATGGCGCGGGCGCTAAAGCAGCGCGGCATTGCCGAGGTCTGCTTCACCGACCACGCTGACTTCGGCATGCCCGAGACCATGCAGATCGGCCCCGAGAGCTTCACGCTGCCCAAGCAGCAGGCCCACCAGTACATCGAGGCACTGGAGAAGGCCCCGGAGGGCATCTTTATGACCCTCGGCCTCGAGCTCGGCGAGGGCAACCACGAGCCCGAGCGCGCCAAGCGCATCTACCACATGCCGGAGTACGACTTCATCCTCGGCTCCCTCCACAACCTGCGCGGCGAGCCGGATTTTTATGACATCCAGTACGAGAGCTATGAGCAGTGCTTCGACCTCTACGAGCGCTATCTCGACGAGCTCATCGAGCTCGCGGCCCTCGGCTGCTTCGACGTCATGGCCCACATCGGCTACTGCCTGCGCTACATGCACAAAAAGGGCTTTGACGCCCAGGTCACCATGGAGCGCAACGGCGACAAGGTGGACAAGCTGCTCCACACGCTCATAGAAAACGGCAAGGGCATAGAGCTCAACGTCGCAGACCTCGTGCCCGGCGGCAGGGAGGACCCGCTGCTGATGTCCTTCCCCTCCGTCGACGTCCTGCGCCGCTACCGCGAGCTGGGCGGCGACATCATCACCGTCGGCTCCGACGCGCACAACGCCAAGGCCGCCGGCATCGGCGTGCGCGAGGGCTATGAGCTGCTGCGCGACTGCGGCTTCAAGTACACGGCCATTTACCGGCGCCACAAGCCGGAATTCAAGAGAATAGAACTCTGAGGAGGCATTTCAAATGATAGCTATCGGCTCCGACCACGGCGGATATTCGCTCAAGCAGGTCATAATGAAGCACCTGGACGAGCGCGGGCTCGAGTATCACGACTTCGGCACCTACAACGAGGAGAGCTGCGACTACCCGGATTACGGAGAGGCGGTCGCCCGCGCGGTGGCCTCCGGCGAGTATGAGCGCGGCATCATCATCTGCGGCACCGGCATCGGCATCTCCATCTCTGCCAACAAGGTCCACGGCATCCGCGCAGCGCTCTGCGGAGACTGCTTTTCCGCGGAGATGGCCCGCCGGCACAACGACGCGAACATTCTGGCCATGGGCGAGCGGACGCTCGGCCCCGGCCTTGCAATGAAGATCTGCGACATCTTCCTCGACACCGGCTTCGACGGGGGCAGGCACGCCAGGAGAGTCGCCAAGATAATGGCAATCGAGGGCAGGGACTGAGCTCCCTGCCGGGAGGCGGCATGGCTAAGAACAACAACAAGCCCGAGGTATACAAGGGCAGACGCAAAAAGCTGAACGTACTGGGCATCGTGCTCTCGGCACTTGCAGTGCTTATCGTGGCGGTGCTGGTGCTCTTCGGCGCTTTTCAAAAGTATATTGTCTACCAAAACAGCGGCATCTCCATAGACATGCCCATCCTGCGCACGCCCGCGCCCGAGGATGAACAGACGGACGAGAGCGGTTTCGCGCAGGTGAACGCCGAGCTTGAAATCAGGGACGCGGATTATTCCGACATTGAGGAGCACGTCGATGAGGACATGGGCAGCATCCGCGCCGTCTACGTCCCGCCGGAGAGCGTCACGGCGGAGGGCATCGGCCCCTATGTGTCCAAGTTGAGCTCAGTAGGCGGCAACGCGCTGGTGCTGGACCTCAAGCCCGTCAGCGGCCAGCTGGTCTGGGCTTCGAGCTCAAAGATCGCCTACGACTACGGCACCGCCGGGACGACGGACCTGGCCTCGCTGGTGAACAGCCTCAAGCAGCAGGAGATCTATCTCATCGCGCAGCTGTCTTGCTGCACGGACGAGCTCATGGTCACGCGCTGCCCCTCCGCCGCGCTGACGCTGCCGGGCGGCATCCCGTATAAGGACGAGGACGGCTCATGGCTTGACCCATACAACAGCATGACCGCGGATTACCTTACGGAGCTCTGCACCGAGCTGGCGGATATGGGCTTTGACGAGCTGCTCCTGAAAAACCTGGCCATGCCTCAGACGGACGCCACCCTGGCATACACGGTGCAGCTGAGCAGCGTTCCAAACCCGGTTTCTGCGGTCTGCAGTCTGGCGATAGACCTGATCTCCCAGCTGGAGAGCCGGGACGTGCTTGTTTCCGCCATCCTGGACACCACCTCGCTGCGCAGCGGACTTTCCGCCCAGTCCGGCCAGGACCTGAGCGTTTTTGCAAAGCTGTTTGACCGGCTCTGCTGCTCTTTTCAATCACCGAAAGTGAGAGCGAACCGAGCGCGTTACCCGGCGGAAATTTTGATATCGTGTAGTCGCATACGCCGACCGAAGTAAAATCTTCCCTGTCAAAACCGCTGTCGAGCGCCTCGATAGCGCAGCCGAGCGCAAGCTCGGTATTGCCGCCGCGGTAATGCGCGCCCGCAAGCCAGCCGTAGACATACTGCCTGTAACTGAAAGTGATGTCCTGAAAGTCGTCGTCGCCCGCTATGCTGCCGTTTATCTCTTCGTCGCGCAGGGCGCAATAGCTTTCAAACTCTTCGTCGTCAACCAGCTTGGCGCAATATTCAGTTATATCGCCGTCGTTTTCCGAAAGGATACTGTCTTCCACGCACCGCGCAAGGTCGGCAACGTCGCCCGTATACGAATAATAGAGCGAAGCGTACCTTACGGCAAAGCCGTAATTGCCGAGCTGTTCGCACCAGCCGCACAGCGTCCCGGGAAAGCCGAGGCTTAGTATGGCGAAAACAATCACTGCGCAACCAGCCACTATTCCGAGCGTTGACAGCGCTGTTTTTATTATAATCTTTTTCAAGGTGAATGCCCGATTCCAAGCCGCGGAACAATGTCCCGTTTTAGTATTTTAAATATTTTAGCACAGGCAGAAATAAAAAGCAAGTGTTTGAAAAACATTCATAAAAGGCAAAGCCGACAATATATTGATTATATGAGAAAATTTTTTTATCCTTTGATTGCCGCGGCTTCTTTTGCCGCAATCGGACTGGCCGCCTGCACGGCAAATACCGACTATAACGACTATGTTTCAGAAAGAAGGTATGCCGTTTTTATGTACAGCGGGGACGACGCCGAGATTAAAATTTACTGCTGCGAAAAGGAATCGCCGTTTGTGGCCGACGGCGTGCGCGGACAACTGAACGGCCTTGTGGAAATATACGCCTCCTTTGCCGACGAATACGAAAAGGTAAACGTTACTTCCGAATCGTTTACAGGCGGCGAGATGAGCTATATGACCACGCGCGGATGCTGGTATTTGAGTTACAGCGGCGACGAAATTTCCGGCAACGAAATAACTGTTAATATTGAGCACGACGAAAGCAGCGTAAGCTATACCCTTTTAAACGTTGTGGGCGACGGGGTGATGAGCTGCAAACAGGCACTTGACTGTGTTGTGGAGCACGCACCCGAACTGTTTGAACAAAAGACTGTAAACGGAGTTTTCGACGGCGAAATTTTTATAAGGCTGCTTTATGACGAAAAGTGCTATTACTATGTGGGAGTGTGCTCCCCGGACGGCACGATTTATGCGTATCTTGTAGACGGTGAAACGGGCAGAATTATAGCCGAAAGGGAACACCATACATAACTCCTAAAATTAAGTTTTAAACAGTGCTATATCTGCAAGGTTTTAAAATCAGCGTAAAATTATGTAATTTTATAGTAATTATATCACACATAGTACTATGAAAATACCGCAAATATAGTAATTTAAGGCATTTTTGGCGCAAAAACAGACATTTTGAAACAGAAAAGCGGCGCGGAGCCTTTATTGGCCCCGCGCCGCTTGATTGCTGTTATTTGTGCGTATTTTTTGGCAAATAACGGGATTATTTACCATAAAAGACAATATTGAATTAAAGATATTTTTAATTTAAACGAGGACTTTTTCGAAGCAGATAAACGCGCCCTCTCCCCTGCTTTTTATTGTGCCGCAATAAGTAAAGCCCCGAGAAGCTAACAGCCTTTGCATAGGCAGATTTTTTATGTGAGTATCCATACGGATGCTCGCTTTGCCGCTTGCTTTGGCCTCTTCTTCCGCCTCTTTGAAAGCGGCTTTTGCAAGCCCCTGCCCGCGGAATAACGGCGATACGGCAAGGGTGTGCACGGCAAGATAATTTTTGTTTTTGCCATCTTCCCCGTCGGTGAGCCAGCGGCCTTCGATGTCGTCGTACTCCCCGTCGCTGTCGAATACCGAATAGACCGCGGCGACCTTGCCTCCGATTTCGAGTATGCGGAAATTGCCGCCATTTACAAAGTTCTGCACGACGTCGTCGTACGGATAGCCGTCCTGCCACTGCGGGTTGCCCTGCTCAGCCATAAAATCGCGGGCCAGGCAGAACAATGCCTTTATGGCGGCGATGTCGCCCGACACGGCAGTGCGCCTTACATAATTATTACAACTCATTTCAGCTTTCCAGAAATTCTATTATGATGCTGTTCTGCACAAACAGATACTCGTCCTTTATGCGCACACTGTCGCCTTCTATATCGAGATAGCGCGCCGTCTTTTTCAGTGCGGCCTTGTTGTCTTCAAAGAAGTCGGTGCCGAACTGTTTTTTATACTCTAAGGCGTCCAGCCCCTCGGCCGTGCGCAGTGCGAGCATAATAAATTCGAACTTCTGCCCCTCCTTATCCACCTCTTCCGAGGTGATTACGGGCAGGTGCTCTGAAAATATGCACTTAAAGTATTCGTCGAGGTCGAACGTGTTGGTAAAGCGCACGTTTTTTATGCAGGACGACGCCGAAACGCCAAAGCCGATATATTCGCCCCTGCGCCAATAGTTGAGGTTGTGGCGACTCTCTTTTCCGCGCTTGCAGAAGTTTGACACCTCGTAGCGGATAAAGCCGAGCTCTTTTAGCTTTTTATAGCCCGCGTCGTACAGCGCCGCCACTTCGTCGCCGTCAGGAAGTTCACCGTTTAAGTAGTCGGTGTATATAGGCGTGCCGTCTTCGGGCGTGAGCGCGTACATAGAGATATGGCTTGCGCCCGCCTGCGCGGCAAAGTTTATGGTATATTCCACGTCGGCGGCGGTCTGGCCTTTGAGGCCGATGAGTACGTCGGCGTTGAAATTTTCGCCCTTCAAAAGCGAGGCGCAGTCCAGAAAATCTTTGGCGGTGTGAATTCTTCCTATATCTTCAAGCTGGCTGTCTATCGCCGATTGCAAACCCACGGAATACCTGTTCACGCCGCACTTTTTATAAAAGTTGATTTTTTCGGCGGTGACTGTGCCGGGGTTGATTTCTATTGTGATTTCGGCGTTTTTTGCAAGATTGAAGTTCTTGCGCGCCGAGGCAATGAGCATTCCTATGTAACTTTCGTCTATCACCGAGGGCGTGCCGCCGCCTATGTACAGCGTGTCGAAGGCGTAATCTTTGAGCTCCTTCCTGCGGAAGCTCATTTCGCGGTATACGCACGCCATATAACTTTCGGCATAGCACAGCTTATCGGGGAAGGAAGCAAAGTCGCAGTAAGAGCATTTGCTTTTGCAAAATGGTATGTGAACGTAGATGCCTGCCATTTATATCTCCCAGCGGTACTTTTTCAAATCTATCTTATAATCTTCCGAAACTTCAACGCCCTCGGCTTCGAGCATAGCCTTCTGCACTTCCTTGCCGCCGAAGGCAAAGCCCGTGCACACCGAGCCGCTTGAAAAGACTACGCGGTGGCAGGGAATAACGCCGGGCTGAGGGTTGCAGTGCAGCGCCCAGCCTACCTGCCGCGCCATACGGAGATTGCCGCACAGTCGGGCAACGTCGCCGTAGGTGGTGACTTTGCCGCACGGAACTTTTTTTACAACTTCGTAAACCTTATCAAAAAATCCGCTGTCCATATCAGTCTTTGTTGGTCTTTAAAATCTGCATAAATACTTCCGAAGGCACCTCGACGCTGCCTATCGTGCGCATACGTTTTTTGCCCTCTTTCTGCTTTTCGAGCAGCTTCTTTTTGCGGGTTATGTCGCCGCCGTAGCACTTGGCAAGCACGTCTTTGCGCATTGCCTTAACCGTTTCGCGCGCGATAATCTTGCCGCCGATTGCCGCCTGAACGGGAATTTCGAACAACTGGCGGGGTATTGCCTCTTTGAGGTTTTCGCACAGCGTTCTGCCGCGCGAATACGCCGAATCTTCGTGCACTATCATAGAGAGCGCGTCGCACGCTTCTCCGTTGAGCAGAATGTCGAGCTTTACGAGCTTGCTCTGGGAGTAGCCCATAAGTTCGTAGTCGAAACTTGCATAGCCGCGCGTGCGCGATTTTACCGAATCGAAGAATTCAAAAATAATTTCGTTGAGCGGCATTTCGTATACAAGCTGAACGCGGTTGGCGTCGAGGTAGGTCATCTCTTTGAACACCCCGCGCTTTTCGCGGCACAAATCCATAATGGCGCCCAGGTAGTCGGGCGGGGAATAGATGTCGACCTTGACTATCGGCTCTTCCATATGGTCGATTTCAGACTGCGGCGGAAGGTGCGAAGGATTGTCCACATACAGTTCGGTGCCGTCCGTCTTTATCACCTTGTAGCTTACCGAAGGCGCCGTGGTGATTATATCCAGCCCGAATTCGCGCTCTATGCGCTCCTGAATTATCTCCATATGCAGAAGCCCGAGGAAGCCGCAACGGAAGCCGAAGCCGAGCGCGACGGAGTTATCGGGCTCGAACACCAGGGAAGCGTCGTTGAGTTGCAGTTTGATGAGCGCCTCTTTGAGGTCGCCGAATTTGCTGCCGTCGAGCGGGTAGATTCCGCAGAAAACTACGGGCTGCACCTTTTTATAGCCGGGCAGCGGCTCGCTTGCGGGGTTTTCGGCATTTATCACCGTGTCGCCCACAGCAACGTCCTGAATACTCTTTATCGAGGCGGCGATATAGCCTACTTCGCCCGCGCAGAGGCCGTTCTTTTCGTACAGGCCGGGGGCGAACACGCCCACTTCAGTAACTTCGTAGACCTTGTCTGAGCGGAAAGTTTTGATTTTGTCGCCCTTTGAAACGGCGCCGTCCTTTACGCGGACGAACAGAATTACACCCTTATAATTATCGTAATAGCTATCAAAAATAAGAGCCTTCAAAGGAGCGTCAACGTCGCCGTCGGGGGCGGGGAAATATTTGACTATGTCCTCTAAAATCTCCTTTATGTTGGTACCTTCTTTCGCCGAAACGAGCGGAGCATACGAGGCGTCGAGGCCTATAACATCCTCAATTTCCTTCTTTGCCTCGTCGGGGCGGGCGGAAGGCAGGTCGATTTTGTTGATTACGGGAAGAATTTCAAGGTCGTTTTCGAGGGCGAGATAGACGTTTGCAAGCGTCTGCGCCTCTATGCCCTGGGATGCGTCCACGACGAGCACGGCGCCCTCGCACGCGGCGAGAGAGCGCGAAACTTCGTAAGTGAAATCGACGTGGCCCGGTGTATCAATCAGATTGAAGATATATTCGTTGCCGTCGTCGGCAGAATAGAACATACGCACGGGGGCAAGTTTGATTGTTATGCCCCTTTCACGCTCGATATCCATAGAATCGAGGAGCTGTTCCTCCATATCCCTTTCGGAAACCTGGCCCGTAAGCTCCATAATTCTGTCTGCGAGCGTGCTTTTTCCGTGGTCGATATGGGCGATTATGCAAAAATTGCGGATAAAAGGATTGGGCTTTTTCATACAAGTAATTTAAAAGAATACCAAAAATAAAAATTCGTTTTATATAATTATATAAAATTGCGCGGCTTTTAGCAAGAAAATTTGATTGGTACAGCACTTTTTAATCAAAGGCGGCAATATATTTAAAAAGTAGTGCGAATTGCACAATTGCTATTGACAATATGCCGTAAAAATATATAATATAAGTATATTATATTTTCAATAAAATTCAGGGAGGATATGAATGAACAGTTTTGGCGGCGAAAAGAGCGTGCTTATGGACGAAATAGCGCGCAGACAGAGAAAGCTGATACCGCTGAACATCGTGGTTGCGATAATCGCGCTGGTTGCGGCAGTATCGCTGTTGTTTGCTCCGATAGTTTCGGTGGACGCAGTCGGCCTTGGCGATTACATTACCGAGATGATGAGCGAACAGTCGTCAGGCGAAGATTCTTCGGCAGAAGGCCCCACGA
This sequence comes from uncultured Eubacteriales bacterium, assembly GCA_900549005.1. Taxonomy (GTDB): domain Bacteria; phylum Bacillota; class Clostridia; order Christensenellales; family Borkfalkiaceae; genus Coproplasma; species Coproplasma stercorigallinarum. The sequence goes on from URMT01000032.1 coordinate 8,465, forward strand.
TAGACACGGCAAAGATAGTTAGCACCGTTACGTCGAATATGGGCAACGTTTCGCTCACGACGATGAGTCTTGCGACGCTTGCATTTTCAGACGACCTTACGGAAACTCTGAAAGATTACGTTTCGGAAATAGGTTCCGAAACGCTTAAAAAATCTGAAAAAGAGCTTATAACAGACGTGGCCGTGCCTATGATGGTTGAGATGATGGAGGAAGAAAGCGGCGAAGAAGCGCCCGACAACATCAAAAATATGGACGCCGACGCCATTTACGACAAGGCAAAGGCGCTTGAAACGGCCTCTGCGGGCGAGGTTGACGAAACCATTTCGGCGCTTGCCGAAGAGTTGCAGAATCAGCTCGGCGAAGATTACATAAGCGACGAAAACTTAGCCGACCTTGAATCTTCGATAAGAAAGATATACGACGACACGGTTGAGGCGACAGGCGGGACTTTTACGATAGAATCGTGCATTTGCGTGTTTGCCTCGAAATCGCTGCAAGAGAGCAGAGAAATTACGCAGACCTTTACTTCCTATGCCGATTTGATTGATTATTTTATGGATTCCGCACTCAGTTCGGGAAGCGGTTCGGCGGAAGCAACCGCAAAAGCTGCTTCGGAAAACAGCGGCGGTTCGGGTTCAGATTCCGGCTCTTCTTCCGAATTGGACGATACAATTGCACAGGTTGAACCCATACTTAAAATAGTTGCGATAGCCCTTCTGTTCTTCACGGCGGTGTGGTTGATACTCTTCCTGTTTGCGTTCCTGCATCTGTTTGCAAAAAACAAGCGGTTTACTATGTGGTATGTAAAGCTGTTCGGGTTCCTGCCCTGCCTGATATTCGGCGTGGCTCCCCTCGTTGCAGGCGCAATCGTTCCCGGAATGGAAGGCGGCGCAGAAATTGCGGGGATTCTGGGAATGATATCTACGATGACCTGGATAAGCGGCGCCTGCTACATACTGCTCTGGATTATTTCGATATTCTGGGCATTCCCCATCAAGCGCAAAATACGCGCATACAACAAGCAGCTTAAAGCTATGTAAATAATTCTGCCGAAAAACAAAAAACGGGCATAAAAAATTCAACGCCCTTCGCCGCGGTGCGGCGAAGGGCGTTTATTTTGTTCAATTTTTTATTGTATGACCAGCAAAAATTACTCCACCTTCAATCCCCAGCAGCGGCGGGTTTTGATGAGCTCGGGATTGTAACTCTTCCAGAGCTGCTGAATGTGCCTGTTTTCTTCAAGCTCGGGGCCTGTTTCAAGGTACTTTACCCCTATCTTTATAAGTCCCGCAAGGCACTGGTCAATCACTATCGATACGGCGCCCGTGTTGGCATATTTGTTTGCCACGCCCACGCTCATCATATCGGCGCGCTCTATGTGCTTCATACCCCTTAAAAATGCGGGCAGACCGAAGGGAATCACGTGACCCTTGCCCTTGCGCATAGCCTCGCTTATGCGGGGCATCATAAAGCCGTATACTGCCACATCGTCGTTTTCATCTACAACGACGCAGGAAAGCTCGGGAACATACACCTGCTTTATCGAGGCAAGCTCGCGCGCCTTCTGCTTATCGTTTATAGGACTTGTGCCGAAAAGGGGCGCAAACGCTTCGTCGAGCACGTCGAGGCACTTCATTCCGTAATAATCGAATTTTTCCCTGTCGTGCTTATAGAGCCAGCCCATATCAAGAACTTTGAACTTGTTCTTTTCCATTACCATTTTGGCAATGCGCCTTACGCGCATATCGGGCTCGTCGGGCACCTTGATTTCGTAACTTGTCCAGTCAACAACCTTATAAGCGCCGAGCATCTCCATATGCTTTATGTAGTACGGATAGTTATAAAGTTCTATGTACGACGCCTCTTTATCGAAGCCGTCTATCAGCATACCCTCTTCGTTGAGGTCGGAAAAGCTCATCGGGCCTATTATCTCGGTCATACCGAGCTGTTTGGCCCACTCGAAGATTTTTGCAAACAGCGCCTTTGTTACTTCAAAGTCGTCTATGACGTCGAACCTGGTAAAGCGGAGCTGTTTTACGCCAAATTTTTCGTTAGCGCCGCGGTGCCATATCGCGGCGATTCTGCCGGCAACCTTGCCGTCTTTATAGGCAAGGAACATACGGCAGTCCGCAAAGCGGAAAGCGTCGTTTACCGCAGGGTCGAACTCGGCAAATTCATCAAAATAGAAGTTGGGGGCGGCATATTGGTTTCCCTTATACAAATCGATGATAAACCTGAAAAATTTCTTTTTGCCGCGCCTGTCGTCCAGACTAATCTCTTTTACTTCTATCATTCAAACCTCCATTATAAAAAACACACACATTCAGATTATCGGACGCCGCGCCCGCACACATAACAGACCTTTTACCGCCGAAACGGTATGGCGCCGCGCCTTCCGCACATTCAAGAGCTTACTCCCCTATTCTATCATTGCGGCGGAGTTTTGTCAACCCTGTAAACTATTTATAATAATTTTATATGACAAGTTCGCATAAAAACAATTACACAATACAGAAAAATTTTATCACAATCAGCGTTAATTCGGGCATATGTGCGGGGCAATTGATTTCAGCCGACATATGCGCAAGCTATGACATATAAACATAAAATTAAAAATAACCGGACAGCTTTGCCGCCGTGCCGGTAATATACCCCTGCGAAAGCGGTGCGGATGAAAAGACAGCGAAAAAGGCGCGGACTTTTTGCCCGCGCCCGATATCCTTCGGCAGCCGATATTCTGCATTATATATCATTCAGTGGGTACAGACTGACTTGCGGCGCTCAGTCCTGCGAAGCGGCCTTTTCAATCAGTCTGTCGCTGGAAATTATCATACCCGCTCCTATAACGGCGGCGAGCTGAGGCTCGTCGAAGGTGTTCGCCGTTATGTTGAGCTTTTGCGAGAAATACTCTGCAATGCCGTCCATCTTGCACAGGCCGCCCGAAAGGAAAATTCCGCTGTGCATAACAGACGAGGCCACTTCGGCAGGCAGCTGCGATATCATCAGCACGATATATTCGATTATTTTATCGACGTACAGCGTTATAACGTCGCATATCTGCGAGGTCGTCACTGCAACAGACGCGGGCGCGCCCGAAGCCGCGTCTCTGCCGTCCACCACCATCAGTTTGTTATCGTCGGGCAGAAGGCTGCCTACGTTATTTTTAAGCCTTTCGGCAGTGAGCGCGCCTATGCGGAGATTATAGTTTTCCGCCATATAGTCCATCAGATGCACGTCTATATTGCCGCCGCCGAGATTGAGGCTCATACCGGATATAACACCGTCGAGCGAAAACGCCGCAATGTTTGTAAGACCATAGCCTATATCCACGCTGAATACGGGCGTGGACTCGCTGAGAGGCACGTTGTGCCCGAGTACTGCGGCAAATGGCGCCTGGGTGAAGTAAACTTTGCCTATGTTGCAATCGTCGGCAAGGCGGAAGTACTTCTGTTTGAGCTCGGGCTTTGCGCCGCAGGGAAGCACGAAAATGACCTCGGTACGCCTTGCGCGGCGGGGGGAAATTTCTATTTCGCCCAAAAAGTACGATAAGAGCCGTGCAACAATTTCGGGCTGCACTATATCGCCGTCTACGACGGGGTTTATTATGTGGGTGTTCTGCGCCGACCTGCCCGAAAGCGCGCGCGCCTTTTCGCCGAGGAATTTGACCGTATAGCTTCCCGAGCCGGGGAGCTGTTCAACGGCGGCACAGGTGGGTTCTGCAAGCACTACGCCGCAGCCCGCCTTATAAATTTTTGTAACCCAAGAACCTAAATCTATTGCAAGTTTTATCATATGTCTTCCCGTATTTCTTTGAGCATTTCGCGCACCAGCACGACGGGCAGTCCGACCACGTTGGTATAACTGCCGAAGTACTGTTTTACCAGACCTCCGTCCTGTATGCCGTAACTGCCTGCCTTGTCGAGCGGCGAGCCGCTGTCTACGTAAATTTTTATGAATTCATCGGAAAGTTGGTTGAACTTTACCTCTGTTTTGTCGTATCTGACAAGTTTTTTATACTTGTTGCGTATACATACGCCCGTAATCACATAGTGCGTTCTGCCCGAAAGCCTTTTAAGCGTGGCAAAGGCGTCGTCCCTGCCTTTCGGCTTTCCCAAAATTTCGCCGTCGAACACCACTATCGTATCGCACCCTATAACCGTGCTGCCCGAGTGCCTGCGGAAAACTTCGTCGCACTTGCGCTCGGCAAGGGCGCAGGCAATGTCTTCGGGAAAGAGCGAAATATTCACTTGCTCGTCGCCGCGGGCAGGGTCAACAATAAAATCGTCCAATATCTGCGATAACAGTTCCCTGCGGCGCGGGGATGCGCTTGCCAGAACATACTGCATATGATTTACCGTATTTTTTGCGGACCGGCACTGCAACCGACCCGCGCGGCACAAAACAGGCCGCCGAATTTGACTTACCAACAAATAATGCCGCTGTTACGCGGCATTACGATTACAGAATTTCAAGATTTTTGTGAAATGATTTTTTGAACTCTGCTCCGGCCGCCATAGCGTCGCGTATTTCAAGGCTGGCGTCGCCCTCCACTTCCGTCTTCATAATTACGGAATCGCCGAGAATGTCGCAGTTGATGCCCTTTATGCAGCCCGACATACTTCTGTCGAGGCTCTCCGCTATGCGGAGCATTACGCCGAGGCGCTTTACAATTTCTATGTCGTCCTCGTGCAGGATATCCTTAAAGCGCGCCCAATCGAGGGGGTTGATATCTTCCTTTTTGTGGCAGCAGGCGGTGAACGCCGCAAGCACGATTTCCCTGTGCGTGACGCCGTAGAGGTTGGCGTTCAGTATCATATACCAGCTGTGGCGCTGGTGGTTGTAATACTTTATGCGCATACCGCAGTCGTGAAGCGTTGCAGCGACTTTGAGCACTTTGAGATACTGGCGGGGGAATTTATGCAGAACGCGCAACTGTTTGAAAAGCTGTATGCTGAGGTTTACCACGTGCTCAACGTGCTTTTCGTCGCAGTCGTACCACTTTACGAGGGTGGTGAGCGAATAGGTAAGCACGTCGGATACGGGCTTTTCTATCGTAGAGGGAAGCGCCTGGTTGAACATTATGCCCTCGCGCAGTCCCGCGCCGGAGATGGTGAAGTTTTCTACGTTCATATAGCTTACGAACGACTTGATTACCGCAAGCGCCGCAGGAAGAATATCTGCACGCTGTGCCGAAAGGCCCTTTATCTTCTTCTTTTTGTCGAGGTCGAGAACCTTTATCATATCGTACAGAGGGATAAAGTCTTCTGTAAGCATATTATAGTTGTGCACGGTATCGAGAGGGTACTTGTGCACCATCTTGTTGATTTTGAACAGGTTTCTGAACGAGCCGCCGACGCCTATCATCTGCGCGTCGGGGTCTACGTCCGAGAGCCACTCTACGCCTTTGAGCTGTTCGGTGAAGAACTCTTCTATGCGGTTTGCTGCCTCTTCGGGCTTCTGCCCCTCCCTTGCGAACATATCCGTGAGAGTTACAGAGCCGAACGGAAGCGTTGCATAGTTGAGCATATTGCGCCTGTTGTAGTAAACGATTTTGGTGGAACCGCCGCCGATTTCGAGGATGATGCCCTTGGGCACGTCCATAGTGTTTATAACGCCGCGGTAAACGAGCGTGGCCTCTTCTTCCGCAGAAAGAACTTTGATTTTAAGACCGCAGTTGGCCTGAATTTCGTCGAGGAAGCTGCGCTGGTTTTTGGCCTTGCGGACGGCCTCGGTAGCCACGGTTATAATCCTGCTTACGCCGCTGGCGTCGCAGAGTTTGCGGAACATTTTAAGCGTCTTTATCGTTTCCGCTACGCGCTGGGGCTTCAAAAAGCCGTCGCGCTCCATATCCTGGCCTAAACGAACGCTCTCTTTAAGCTCGTCAACGACCATAAAATAGCCGTCCTGAAAGAGGTTTACGATGACGAGCCTCGCTGAATTTGACCCTAAGTCGATAATGCCTATCTTTTCCAAAACAAATCACTCCTAAAACCCGAACAAACCGCACGCATAGCAAGACGAGTATCTTTGTTTATGTTGCATAAGTACAGGTAATTAAAAATAGTGTTATATAAATAATTTTAAATCAATTTCGGTTGCAGAAAAAAATAAAAAACGCCGCACAGAAAAATTACGGCGCCCGTTATTTTCGGACGGGAAGTTTATTTCTGCGTTTTCCAAACCATCCCAATCTGCAAAGATTATATCATAACCATCTTTTTTTGTATAGATTTTTTAAAAAACTTTGTGCATATTGCACATAATAAATTTTTTCGATGAAAAAACGTTTACAGATTATGTCAAAAAAGCAGCCGTTTATGCCGCAGGAATTAACAAGGCGTGTTAAATATTTTCGTCCAAGCCCACGCGGGATGCTTTTGCGGCAACTTTAATCTGCCGCAAGGCACTGCAAAACGCTCGCGGAAATTATAAATAATCAAATAAAATAACTGTATTTTTTGACCGGATAATTGCCAAAAAATCACCTTGATTTTATATAATTTACTAAGATAAAAAATGCGATAAAAAATATAAAAAATTTAATTTATTTTTTGTTTTGCTTCAAGGTTTTTAACCCTTGTTCCCGTGACGGGGCACAGAAAATCGGGGGCAATCTCTTTGAGCGGTTCTATTACGAACGGACGGTTCATATAGTCTGCGTGCGGAATGGTGAGACCGTCTTCGCAGATGACCTGACTGCCGTAGAATATAATGTCTATATCCAGCGTTCTGTCGTCCCAGCGCAGGGTGCGGATGCGCTCGCCCGCCGCCTCTATGCGGTGAATTTCGTGCAGGAGCGCGCGGGGCGGAAGATAGGTTTCTATCTCTGCGCAGGCATTCAAAAACGTGTTGTGCGCAACGCCGCCGTAGGGGGTGCTCTCTGAATAAGACGACACTTTTTTTACCGTGATGCCGCGCGTTGATGCCAGCTCCTTTACGGCGAAGTCGAGATAGCCCTTTTTATCGCCGAGGCTTGAACCGAGCGAAAGAAATGCCTTTTCGCGGCGCAGTTCCGCCTCTGCCGCCACCGTTTTAAACTTTGCCTTTACGGGCGCCTGAGGCTTTTCGACGCGCACTTTTACGGCGTCGGCCTGGGGGAAATTTTCGAGTATGGCCTCGCAGCAGCGGCAGGCGAGAGGTTCAATGAGATTGAACACGTTGCCCGTTGCCACCGCCGTTATCAGCTTGCAGACGGTTGAATAGTTGACCGTCTGGGCAACTTCGTCGTTCTTCGCCGCCTCGTAAAAATCGCACGTAACCTCGGCGGAGAATTCAAACTTCTGCGGCTGGCGCTTTTCGAAGTCGTTTACGCCGTGGCAGGTTTTGATTTTAAGTTTTTTTACTATTACCTTACCCATACTTCACCTCTGCTCTCTTTGCTC
>URMT01000033.1 GCA_900549005.1 uncultured Eubacteriales bacterium
CAAATTTTCCCCGCCGCACGGCGCCTTTTTTCTGCATAAGTACGGCAATTTTTTGCGCGTGAAATCGGTATAAAAATATCGTTAAAAAGTTTTTTGAATATGCTTTACAACAAAAAATCGCGGTGCTATAATTGCTAACCGAAAAGGCGGCGGCAACTCTTGCCGTTTTATTTTTTGGCGCGCCTGCGCGGAAAACTTCCCTGCCCGTGGCAAAAAACTACCTATGCCCCAAGGCCGCCCGAGGCGGGAATTTTTGTGAGGATTGTATATGAAAAACACCGATTTGACTGTCGGCAAGCCCTTTAAGGTGCTTTTGGTCTACATATTGCCCCTGTTCGGCAGCGCAGTATTTCAGCAGCTCTATACCCTTGCCGATACCATAATCGCCGGCAAATTCGCGGGCGAAACGGCGCTCACCGCCATAGGCGCGTCCAATTCGATAGTCAACATCCTTATGGCAGTCGCGCTCGGCGCAAACGCGGGCTGTGCCGTGCTTGTTTCCCGACTGTTCGGCGCCAAAAACAACGCAGGCGTAAAGACGGCCGTATACACCGCGCTCATATCCTTCTCGGCGCTTTCGGCAATTCTTCTGGGCGTGGGCGTGGGAACTTGCGAACCGCTGCTCGCCGCGCTCAAAACGCCCGAAGCCGCCCTCGACGAAAGCGTTACCTACCTCAATATCTACTATTTCGGCCTGCCGTTCCTCATTCTGTATAACCTGGGCACCGGTATCTTTTCCGCCCTCGGCGACAGCCGTACCCCCTTTATATTCCTTGTAATCTCTTCGGTCAGCAACATTGTGTTAGACCTGGTGATGGTGCGGCCGTGGGGCGTTGCGGGCGTGGCGTGGGCCACGTTCATCGCGCAGGGCGCCTCGTGTATTCTGACGATAGTATTCATCCTTCTGCGCCTTAAAAAACTGACTGTGGAAGAAAAACCCCGCGTGTTCGTGCCCTCGGTGCTCAAAACTCTGCTCATTCTGGCTCTTCCGGTCGTCCTTCAAAACAGCTTCGTTTCGGTGGGCAACCTCGTAATCCAGATTCGTATAAACGAGCTTGCAAACGCGCAGGGGCTGGGCATAACCGACGGCTTCACCGCGGGCGTAAAGCTCATTGTGTTCTGCACCACCTGCTTCTGCACGTGCGCAAACGGGCTCACCAACTTCGTTTCGCAGTGCTACGGCGCGGGCAAGTACGAAAGGATAAATCAGGGCTTTAAAGCGGCGCTTGTAATCTCCACCGTAATGACGGCGGTGTTCGTTGCAATATGCGTGATATTCGCACGGCCGCTCACACAGCTGTTTATGTCTGCCGAAGGCGACACCGCTCTCGCGATAGAAAGCGGCGCAAGCTACGTCACGATAGTGGCGCCCTTCTATCTCATTGTAAACGTAAAGGTGCTGGCGGACGACGTGGTGCGCGGTACCGGCGGCAACCTCGGCTTCACCATAAGCACGTTTACCGACCTCATACTGCGCGTGGCGCTGGTGTTCATACTCACCCGTCCGCTCGGCTTTGCGGGCGTAGGCTGGGCGTGGGCAATCGGCTGGTCGCTCGGCGCGGGCGTCGCCCTTGCGTTCTACTTCAACATTCCCTGCCTCAAAAAACTGCGCAAAGAAAGGCGTGCGCAAAAGCGTGAACTTGCGGCGTAAGCGTTGTGCAAAAATAGTAAAATAATACGGCGCGGCGGAAAAAATTCCGCCGCGCCGTGCTTTTATAATAATTTCATTTTTCCCTGCCGACGAGGTAGTCAACCGAACAGCCGAAAAATTCGGCTATAAGCACGGCATTGTCGGTAGAAGGGGTTGTATCGCCGCGCAACCAGTTGTATATTGCCGATTCGGGTATATTTTTCTCCCGTTTAAGTTCGGCTTTTGTTTTACCATACTTGCCGAACAAAAATTCCAGCCTTTCGCAAAATGGCGGGCATTGCAAAAAATTTTCCGCGCGGTTTTCATTGTCCAGCCCGAGCAAAAAGTCCAGCGAACAGTTAAAGCAGGCTGCCAGCTTTATCGCAGCGGAAAGCGACGGCGCAAAAGTGCCTTCAATATATCTGTTAATAGTATTTCTCTTGCATCCAATTTTTTCTGCCAGCCTTGGCGGGTTGTACCCCTGCTCGAACATAAGCTCTGAGAGCCTTTCGACAAAATTCGCTAAAATAAACATAACAAAGTCCTTTTTCTACAAATTATTATCTGTAATGAAAGGGGCGTTTGCTTGTATGTTCCCAAATATGGTGGTATAATATAAATACACTTGACGAGCGCTTAGAAAGTGAATAATTTTACAAGGTGTAGTTTATTATGTACAGTTTCAGCAACACGGCGGCAGTGGCCGCAAAAGACGAAAAACCCTTTGGCAAAAATCAGCTTCTTGAAGAAATTCAGCCGCTGATAGACGAGTATTTTGTGTGCAATACATATCTTGAAAACGATGAATTGAAGATAGTATTTTTAAACGGTCAGAATTTTATTCTGCGTGCGGACGTTAAGGGGTAAAAGGACGGCATATATGTTGCTATAATACGTATCTGAAAATAAAAAAGGCGGCGGGCAAAAATTTATTTTTGCCCGCCGCCTTGCTATTTTTGCACTGCGGCTGTATAATTATTCTGCCGTGCAGGCGGAATACCGTTTTTCGGCGGAGATTGCAAAATGAAAACTCTGTATTTTATAGGCGGCGCTATGGGCGTCGGCAAGACAGCCGCTTCGCGCGAAATGAAAACTATGCTCCAAGACAGCGTTCTTCTTGACGGCGACAACCTGTGGGATATGCACCCTTTCACCGTAGACGAAGATACAAAAAAGTGCGTTATTTCCAACATAGTTGCCTGCCTTTCAAATTTTCTGGCGTGTCCGCGCTTCAAAAATATAATATTCTGCTGGGTGCTTCACCAAAAGGAAATTGCCGAAGATATTCTATCGCGGCTCAATCTTCAAGGCGTGCGCGTGGTGCAGATTTCGCTTCTGTGCTCCGAACATACCCTTTTGAAGCGGCTGAACGGTGATATCGCCGCAGGCATACGCAAAAAGGATGTGCGCGCCCGTTCCGCGGCGTACCTTCCGCTGTATGCCGACCTGCCGACTATAAAAGTAGATACAGAAAGGCTCACTCCGCGCGAGGTTGCGGAGATTATAGCCGATTTGTAAAAGAGGAGTTATGTTAATAAGGAGATACCGCGCGGGCGACCTTGCGCGCGTCGTTCAGATTTTTAAAACTTCGATACCCGCGCTGTGCGCGGGCGACTATACACAGCGGCAGCTTGATGCCTGGCTGGGCGCCGACTTTTCGTCGTGGGGGAAGAGGTTCGAAGGCAGCCTTACGCTCGTATGCGAGCGCGAAGGGAGGGTTGAAGCCTTCGGCAACATAATCCCCGCCGCGGGAAGGGAACTTTTTTGCGGTGGAGTAAGCCTTGGCGAAGAGGACGGCTATCTGGATATGCTGTATGCCTCGCCCGAATTTGCCCGCCGCGGCGCGGCTTCAGCCATATGCGATTTGCTTGAAAGCGCCGTTCGCGGCCGCATATATGCCGACGTATCAAAGACCGCCCTGCCGTTTTTTGAAGGGCGGGGATATAAAATAATTGCGCCGCAGCGGGTTGTCCGCCACGGCGTTGAGATAGAAAATTTTGCAATGGTAAAGCGCGGCTGAATTCCCGCGCTTTTATTATGTCTGCGAGCGTATTTGCAGTTTTGCTTACGTCCGAGATTGATTGTCATTTCGACCGAGCGTAAGCGAGTGGAGAAATCTCAAAAAACAAAACAATAAACAAGAGATTTCTCCGTGCGTTCCCTTTGGTCACTTAGTTTGCGGTTTCCCGAAGGGAGCCCTCCGCAAAGTAGCGTCGCTACGCTCATCTGCCGTTTCCACACAGTGTGCGGAGCCTCGGCAGAGCAGCGCTTTGCTCGCGCACGCGAAATGACGGGGGGGATAAGTACTAAAAATAAATATGTGCGCAAGGCGAATTTAGTTCGCCGCAATGGCATTTATTTAAGAATAATAACCGTTTCAAGCAAGGTATCCTTGCGCAGAAAGACCCAATTTGTCGCGCAAGCGAGCTCGCTGGAAGTGAATTGCCCCGATTATATAATCGAGGGCCTTTAATGAATCGGGGCAAGAGAAACTTAGTTTCTCAAATTCACGGAATTTTTAGTGCGCGGCCCGCGCTAAAAATTCGTGAGCCGTTTTGTGAATTTATTTCCTATATTTCGACGGCGTTACGCCGTACTTTTTTTTAAAGGCGTCTTTAAAATAATTGCCGTCGGAAAAGCCGCACCTGAGCGCAATCTCCGTCACGGAGTCGGCCGTGGAAACAAGTTCAAGCGCGGCGCGCTGCAATCTTATAAAGGTCAGGTATTCGTGCACGCCTATGCCCGCCGCCTCGCGGAATTTGCGGCTTAAATAGTTTGGGCTGTACCCCGCCGCCGCGGCAATGTCCGCCGCGGATATGTCGTCCATATAGTTGCGTCCTATAAACTGCGCCGCCTTCACAATCTGCCTGTCGGTGGTGTGAATGTCTGCGGGCAGTTCCTGCAAAAACGCGCACTCGCGCGCGCACAGCAAAAACAGCTCTTCAAGCTGCGCCCGCAGCATATGTTCGGCTATGCCGTCGTCTATCTTAACTTCGCGCTCCATCCGCGCAAGCAGTTCGGCAATCTGGACGCGGTATGCCTCGGGCACCTGGAATATGCGTATTCCCTTAAAAAACTCACCGCCCCCCGGCAGCGCCGCCTTCACACACTCCCGCATATCGTTTTCGCCGAAGAAAATGTTGCACCGCCTGCACGTGCCGAAGGGATACCTCGTGTAGTGGAACACCTGCGGCGGAATGAGCAAAAAGTCGCCTTCGTGCAGGTCATACACGTTGTTTTCAATAAAAAAACTGCACGCGCCGCTCTCCACGTAAAACAGCTCAAAGTAGGGGTGGCAGTGCGGGGCGCGCATCAAAAAGCCCTTTTCCCTCGTTTCGCGCCAGCAGAAAATTTTGTTTATCATCTCTCTGTAAATTCTCACTTCGCCGTCAGGCATAACTTCTCCCTCGTTTTGTGTTTAAAAATCTGTATTTTATGATTATTATAACTAAAAAACAGTAGAAAATCAAGAAATACTGATGTAGAATAGTTAGGCAAATTTGAAAGATTGAAAAAAGTAGCGGACGAGAGAGGTAATTGGTTTGAGCAGGACCGAGGCTAAAAGACAAAAGAAGAGGTATACGCTGTTTACGGGCAAACAGCTTTTCTGGCTGATTGCGCCCATAGTCGTGGAGTCGATTTTTTCCACTTCGCTGGGACTTTTCGACTCGATGATGGTTTCGGGCATAGACCAGGCGGGCAACGCGGGCAACGCCGTGGCCAACGTAGACCAGATAAACAACCTTATAATTCAGTTGTTTTCGGCATTCTGTACGGGCGGCGCCATAATAACTTCGCAGTTTTTGGGTGCGCGCGATACCGAAAACGCCAACAAGAGCGCAAAGCAGATGCTTGTGCTCGTGCTGATGATATCGCTGGGCATAGGCGTGATTTGCCTCGGGCTGAACGGCCCGCTTTTAAGCCTGATATACGGCGACGTTTCTGCCGAAACCTTTGAATATCAGCGGCAGTATTTTTACATAACGGCGGCTTCCTTCCCCTTCATAGGGCTGTTCAACGGCTGCGCCGCCCTCCTTCGCGCCCAGCGCAAGAGTATGTTCACGATGGTAAGCGCGGGCATAAGCTGCGTGGTGAACATAGGCCTCAACGCCCTGTTCATATGGGGGTGCAATATGGAGGTTATGGGCGCGGCGCTGGCAACCTTCATTGCGCGCGTAATCCCCGCCGCGTATATGTTCATACTGCTTATGAATAAAAAGTATGCGGTGCACATCAACCTGTTCGAAAAATTCCGCTTCGACGGCAAAATGATGAAAAAGATACTGCACCTCGCAATCCCCAGCGGCATAGAAAGCTGCCTTTTCCAGCTCGGCAAGCTGATGACGAACACGTTCGTAAATGCCGCCTGCTACGTAAGTTACGACCCCGCAACGGGCCTCGGCACCAACATACAGGCCAACGGCAACTCCATTGCCAACAACGTAAACAACTTCGCCTCGGTCGTGGGCAGCGGCGTGGGCACTTCCTGCCTGACCGTTGTCGGCCAGGCGATAGGCACGGGCGACATCGACCAGACCAAGTACTACATAAAAAAGATGTTTATCATCTCTTATATCGCAAACGCCGTTTCGGTGCTGGCGATAATGGCAAGCGCGCAATGGCTGGTACGGCTTTATTCCTACCCCGAAGAGGCCTATTCGATAGCCCTGCGCTGCCTGTACCTCTGCCTTACTTTCCAGCTGTTCACCTATCCGCTCTCGTTCACCACGCCCGCCATACTCAAAGCCACTTCCGACGTAAAGTACGTAATGGGCGCGGCGATATCCTCTATGATTATAATGAGGGTGGGCCTGTGCTTCGTGCTTACCGACGACGCCCTCTCGCCTCTGTTTGAAAATCTGTTCGGCAGAAAGCTGGAAATAGGCGCCCTCGGCTTCTGGATAGCTATGTGCGCCGACTGGGTGGTGCGCTCGCTGCTGTTCGTATCCCGCCTTTTAACGGGCAGGTGGAAGAAGGCTTCCGGCCTGATTGCCGAAGAGCCGCGCGACAGAATGAGCGCGTATGCCCTCTCGCAGCGCGTGCGTCGCGGGAAGAGGATAGAGTATGCGCCCTACTCGCGCAGGCACGCAAAAAAATACTCGGCAAAATAAGGCGGCCGTGTTTTTATGCCCGCCCTTTACAAGCGGCGCGCACGGTGTTATAATGTATTTACGATATGCGGGAGGTTTTACCTATGTTTATACAGATGTATCACGAGCGCTATATGCGCTTCCCCGAAGGCAGGGAAAAGGCGCTCACTTTCAGCTACGACGACGGCGTGCTCGCCGACAGAAAGCTGATTGAAATTTTCGACCGCTACGGCCTCAAAGGCACGTTCAATTTAAATAACGAGCTGTTCGGCGTGCGCTCGTGGCACAACCGTATGGACGAGCAGGAGACTTACGAAACCTATAAAGATACCGTGCACGAAATAGCGCTGCACGGCGCGCGCCACATATTTTTAAGCAAGGCGCCCCTGCCCCTCGCCGTAAAGGAGGTGGCCGACAACCGCGCCTGGCTGGAAAAAAAGTTCGGCAGAATAGTCAACGGAATGGCGTACGCTTACAGCGGCGTGAACGACGAAACCGTCGCCGCATTGAAGGCATTGGGCGTCAACTATGCACGAACCACTGTGTCTACGCACTCCTTCGCGCTGCCCTCGGACTGGCTTCATCTGAATCCCACCTGCCACCACACCGAACCCTGCTTTGAAGAGCTTGCGCAAAAGTTTTTAAGCGGCAAGCCCTCCGAAGAGTTCAAAAACAGGGAGCCGTGGCTGTTCTTCGTATGGGGGCACGCCTACGAGTTCGACGACCATAACAACTGGGACCTGATTGAAAATTTTGCAAAGAAAGCGGGCGGCAGGGAAGATATCTGGTTTGCCACCAACGGCGAGATTTACGACTATACAAAGTGCTACGAAAGCCTGGTGTATTCCATCGACGGCGAAAGGGTATACAACCCCTCGCACCGCTCCGTTTGGGTGGAAATACGCGGCAAAGTGTATGAGATTGCAAGCGGCCAGACCGTGCTGTTCGACAGGGACTGACAAAAGAAGAGTATTGTTTTCCTTCAACGGGGGCGGCGTGCGCGCAAGTGTAAGGGCGCGCACGCCGCCCTGTTTTTTTTCGGCGGAAAAAGCGCCGCCTGCGGGCGCGCGGCACAGTTTTAAAAAGATATTTCCGCGTCGGATGCGGCATATATGCGGCCCTTTTTATCGATATAAAAGAATTTATTTTTTACTCTTGAAAAATGCAAAAAAGCGTGTTACCATATAATGGCAAAGGCAATGTGAACAAATTGCAGCAGTTTTTTGGGTATAAGGAGGGATTTTATGATACTCGATATGTTCAGTTTAAAGGGCAAAGTGGCGGTGGTCACGGGCAGCAATACGGGGCTCGGCCAGGGGATATGCCGCGCCTTTGCCGAAGCGGGCGCAAAGGTGGTGGGAGTATCCCGCCGCCCGAGTACCGAAACAGCCGAAATGCTCGGCGAAAACTTTTATAACGTTCTCGCCGATTTAAGCTCGTGCGACGTAATACCAAAGGTCGTTGAAGGCGCGCTCGAAAAGTTCGGCAGGATAGATATCCTCGTCAACAACGCGGGCATAATCAAAAGGCAGGATTCCATTGAGTTTTCGGAAGAAAATTGGGATACCGTTATGTCGGTCAACTTAAAGACGGTTTTCTTCCTGTCGCAGGCCGTTGCAAAGCAGTTTATAAAGCAGGGCAGCGGCGGCAAAATAATAAACATTGCAAGTATGCTCTCTTACCAGGGCGGCATACGCGTGCCCTCGTATACGGCTTCAAAATCTGCCATACGTGGCATAACAATGACCCTTTCAAACGAGTGGGCAAAGTACGGCATAAACGTCAACGGCATTGCCCCCGGCTATATGGCAACCAACAACACGCAGCAGCTTCGCCAGGACGAAGAGCGCTCGGCCGATATCCTTGCGCGCATACCCGCGGGGCGCTGGGGCACCCCCGCCGATTTGGAGGGCGCGGCCGTGTTCCTCGCCTCGGCTGCTTCCGACTACGTGAACGGCTTCACGCTCGCCGTAGACGGCGGCTGGCTGGGCAGGTAAGTCAATAAATTCAGCGTAAAAATTCCCGCCTGCACGGCGGGGATTTTTTTGTGCGGAGCCCCACACAATTTGGGGTGGAAGCAGGCTTTTTGCCTCTTCTGTGTCATTTCGACCGAGCGGAGCGACGCTGCTTTGCGGAGGGTTCCCTTTGGGAAACCGCAAACTGGGCTATCGCAAGCGAGTGGAGAAATCTCTTGTCTGTCGTTTTTTGATTTTGAGATTTCTCCGTGCGTTCCCTGCGGTCACTTAGTCGAAATGACAGTGTGGGGGGGGGTAATATGCCCGTATGGTCTGCATATCCTGCCCTGCGCCGTTTTTTTACTTAAATTTTACAACCCCGTGCAGATTTTTTTACAGCGGTAAGGTATAATATATTGCGTAAGGCGGGGCGGGGGTGCCTGCGTAAAGGCGGTCTGTCAAGCGCGGCGGCGCTTTCCGTTAGTTTCAAACATATAGTTTTTTGTCGGTAATTTACAAAATGACAAAAATTTTCAAAAAGTCTTCATATTTTCCCCTTTGATTTGCGGCGGGCTGCAAAATTTGCGGTCTGCCGCATTTAATTGCCCTTTTTTCGCCTTTTTCCGCCGTTTTTTCTTGCATACGCACTCGCATAATGCGCGCGCGTATGCCTTGCGCGAAGAAGTTTGTTGTTGTTTGTGTCCGAAAAGTGCATTAACTGCTCCGTTTTTTACATTTACTTATAGAGGACAAGTAACTATAATTGATATGTACGATAATATATGGTGCGCACTGCGCACAAAACGGAGTGTTAATTATGGCAACGAACGTGAAAGAAAAGATAAATTCTATCGTTGAACAGTTCGGAAATATCGGAATCGTTCCCGTAATAAAGCTCGACAAGGTAGAGAATGCAGAAAAGCTCGCGGGCGCGCTGCGCGCGGGCGGCATAAACTGCGCCGAGGTCACCTTCCGCGCAAAGGGAGCGGACGAAGTAATCTCGCGTATGACCAAGGCCTACCCCGATATGCTCGTCGGCGCGGGCACCGTGCTTACCTGCGAACAGGCGGACGCGGCGTATGCGGCGGGCGCAAAGTTCTGCGTGGCTCCCGGGCTCAACCCCAAGGTGGTCAAGCACTGCCTCGATAGGGGCATACCCTTCGCGCCCGGCCTCTCCTCCGCAAGCGAGATAGAGCAGGCTTTGGAACTCGGGCTGGATTTCGTCAAATTCTTCCCCGCAGAGCAGGCGGGCGGACTTCCCTACATAAAATCGGTGTGCGGGCCTTATACCACAATGCGCTTTATGCCCACGGGCGGCGTCACGGCGGACAACCTCAACACCTATCTTTCATACAGCAAAATCGTGTGCTGCGGCGGCAGCTGGATAGTGCCCGCCAAGGCGCTCGCAGAGGAGAACTGGGCAGAAATCACCCGCCTTTGCAAAGAGGCCGTGGATAAGATGCTCGGCTTCGAAATGGTTCACGTAGGCATAAACTGTTCAAGCGCCGAAGAGGCCGAGGCCGTAGCCGATAAGTTTGAAAGCGCCTTCGGCTTCAACAAAAAGGTAGGCAACAGCTCTGTGTTCGCCTCCACCTATATGGAGATGATGAAGTCGCCCTTCCGCGGCGACAACGGCCACATAGCCATTGCAACCAATTCCGTAAAGCGCGCGGTATATCAGCTCGCTCAGCGCGGCTTTGCCGCCGACGAAAGCTCGTTCAAATACGACAAGGCCACGGGCGAACTCAACGTGGCGTATCTTAAAGACCAGTTTGGCGGATTTGCTGTTCATCTCGTTAAACGTAAATAAAGCGCCGTGCGGGCTCATATATACGTCGCATAACATTGTCGCGTTTACGGTTCTGTTCAGTCACTTACCTCAAAGTAAGCTCCTTCACAGCGTTCCGCACGCTCCTCGTTCTGCTCGTATCTCTGAACCCGTGTTGGACGCGGTTATTTGGTAAAAAATAATTGCTCGCATCTCCAAGGGTTGATGAGCAGGGGTGTTGGTAGGGCGTTCGCCTTGTCTTGCTTGCTTCTCTGAACCCGTGTTGGACTTTTAGTATACTGTCATTTCGACCAAGGGCACAGCCCGCGTGGAGAAATCTCAACCGTATATTAGTAAATAAAAATTTTCAAAACAGCAATAAAAAACTTTACGGGAATTGCCGCGCGCGGCCCGCGCGGGAATTTCGTGAATGAATATGATATATCTTTTTAAGGAGAAAAGTTATTCTTATGAAAAAAATCGTAACTATGGGCGAAATAATGCTTCGCCTGTCCACACCCAACAACGAAAAGTTCATTCAGGCCGACGAATTCGACATCAACTACGGCGGCGGCGAGGCCAACGTTGCAGTATCGTGCGCCAACTACGGCCACAAGGCTGAATTCGTAACCGCCCTTCCCGCAAACGAGCTGGGCGACTGCGCCGTTGCCGCACTCAGAAAGTACGGCGTAGAAACCGACCACATCGCCCGCTGCGGCGAAAGGCTGGGCATATACTACCTTGAAACTGGCTCGGCAATGAGGCCCTCCAAAGTCGTTTACGACAGGGCTCACTCCTCCATAACCACGGCCACCGCCAAAGATTTCGACTTCGACGCAATCTTCGAGGGCGCCGACTGGTTCCACTTCACGGGCATAACCCCCGCCGTATCCGACAGCGCCGCCGTCCTCACCGAGGACGCGTTGAAGGCCGCCAAAAAGCACGGCGTAACCGTATCGGTAGACCTCAACTTCCGCAAAAAGCTGTGGTCGTCGGAAAAGGCTCAGAAGGTTATGACCGGCCTTATGAAGTACGTTGACGTGTGCATCGGCAACGAAGAGGACGCCGAACTCGTGCTCGGCTTCAAGCCCGAAGCAACCAACGTAACTTCCGGCAAGCTCAACCTCGACGGCTACAAGTCCATCTTCGAACAGATGGTTGCAAAGTTCGGCTTCAAATATGCCATAAGCTCGCTGCGCGTAAGCCACTCGGCCTCCGATAACGGCTGGTCGGCGTGCATCTACAACGGCGAAACCAAGGAATTCTATCATTCCCGCGAATACAGAATATCGCCCATAGTTGACCGCGTAGGCGGCGGCGACAGCTTTGCGGGCGGCGTTATAACGGGCTTCTTGGACGGCAAAGACTTCAAGTCCGCGCTTGAATTCGGCGTTGCTGCGTCCGCGCTCAAACACACCATCCCCGGCGACTTCAACCTCGTATCCCGCAAGGAAGTAGAGGCCCTCGCGGGCGGCGACGGCAGCGGCCGCGTTCAGAGATAATGAAGATAGCTTTCCGCACGCACGATTTGGGCGTGAAGGGGCTTGAACCCGCCATACAAAAGTGCCGCGATTGCGGCATATCCGCCGTCCAATTGGTAGCTTACAAGTTTATGGACGAGCTCAAATACCAGCCCGGGCAGCTTACGGAGCAGAACTCCGCGGCGCTCGGCGCGGCGCTTAAAGAGGCGGGCATAGACGTCGCCCTCGTGGGCGCATACTTCAACCCCGTTCACTCCAACCCCCAAAAGGTGGAAAACGGCGTGGCAGTGTTCAAAGAATATCTTTCATACTGCAAAAACCTCGGCTGCGATATCGTCGGGTCTGAGACGGGTTCGTTCAACGACGACAAGTGGACATACAACCCCAAAAACCGCACCGACGAGGCGCTGCAAGTCGTTATAAACACCTTCAAGGGCCTTGCCGAATTTGCCGCCGAACGCGGCGTGAAGGTGGGTATGGAGGGCGCCGCGGGGCACGTGTGCTACGACGTAAAGACGTTAAGCCGCGCCATAAGCGCCATAAATATGCCCAACGTGCAGGTTATTTTCGATATATACAACTACCTCGACGCCTCTAATCACCAAAAGTACCTCGAAATTCTCGACGAAGGCTTAAAGACCTTTGAAGGCAGAATACGCGTGTTCCACATAAAGGACTATGTGTTCGAAGAGGGCAAGGTAAAGCAGGTGCCGCCCGGCACGGGGCTTTTCGACTTCGACGCCATTTTGTCGCGCATAAAGGAGTACGATAAAGACGCATACCTCGTTCTCGAAGGCACCACGGGCGAAAATATATTGCCGTGCACAAAGTTTATACGCGACAAATGGAACGCCGTTTAAAACTTTTGCGGCGAATTATCAAATCCGCTAATTAGGAGATTTTATGAAATTTGACGTAAGATACGCAAATCATCCCGACGATTCAAAGAAATACGATACAAAGGAACTCAGGGAAAAATACCTGATTGAAAAGCTCTTTGCCGAGGACGACATTCTTCTGACCTATTCCCATCAGGACAGGATAATCGCGGGCGGCGCAATGCCCGTCAAAAAGTCGCTCTCGCTCGGCACTTTCAAAGAGCTTGCCACCAACTTCTTCCTCGAAAGGCGCGAAATGGGCGTTATAAACATCGGCGGCGCGGGCACCATAACCCTCGACGGCAAGGTTTATAACATCGGCTTCAAAGAGGGCATCTATATAGGAATGGGCACAAAGGAAGTAACTTTCGCCTCTGACGACGCAAAGCACCCCGCCAAGTTCTATATAAATTCCTGCCCCGCGCACAAGGCTTATCCCACGGTAAAAATCACCAAACCCGTAGAGGGCAAGCCCGCGCCCGAGGGCACGGCCTACTGCATACAGCGCCACCTCGGTTCGGAGGCGACCATAAACAAGCGCACCATAAACCAGTTCATAATCGGCGGCGTGTGTAGAAGCTGCCAGCTCTCTATGGGTATGACCGAACTCGCCGTGGGCAGCGCGTGGAACACCCTTCCCAGCCACACCCACGAGAGGAGGATGGAAGTATATATGTACTTCGAACTTCCCGAAACCGAGGCCGTGTTCCACCTTATGGGCACCCCTCAGGAGACGCGCCACATAGTAATGCACAACGAACAGGCGGTAATTTCGCCCAGCTGGTCCATACACACCGGCGTAGGCACGGTAAATTACACCTTCATCTGGGGTATGTGCGGCGAGAATCAGACTTATGATGATATGGATAATATCGCCACCGAGGATTTGAGGTAAGGTATTTGCACCGCTTTCCCTTGTATATGCGTCGCATTACTGTGTCGCGCTTGCGCTTTCCTCGGGGTCATTTACGCAAAAGTAAACTCCCCGTCGTAAATGCTCGCGCTTCGTGTACTGCTCGCATATCCAAGGGTTGATGGGCTTCTTTCTTCTGTCATTTCGCGTGTGCTCGCGTTGCTCGCTTAGTCGAAATGACAGTGTGGTAAAAATTTGTAAAACAATAATAACCTCACGGAATTTTTCGGGCGCGGCCCGCACGAAAAATTTGTGAAAAATTTAAAAGGTATAATGCCGAAGGGCGGTAGCCCGAATTTAGTTCGGGCGACGAGGCTTGAATTTCTCCAAACAGTGAACACTCACTGTTTGGCAAGCCGAGATGAGTGAGCGCAAAATGGAAAGCGCGAACGGTGCCCGAAAACGGTGTATTCCTTGCACCGTTCGAGAAAGCCGCCCTACGACAAAATAATAAAATCACGAAATTTGTTTTGCCGCAGGCAAAAGAAATTTGTGAACAAAAACAATTATGTGCGCAAGGCGAATTTAGTTCGCCGATAAGCGCGACAGCATTTGCAGCGTAAGCTGGCTCACCGGAAGTGAATGGCGGCATTTCTATAATAGTGGGCACCTAAAAATGCCGCCAGAGAAACTTGGTTTCTGAACCTCACGGAATTTTTCGGGCGCGGCCCGCACGAAAAATTTGTGAACAATTTAAAAGGTATAATGCCGAGAAAGTACAAGGCTGAATTTAGTTCAGCCGTTAAGTACTTTCACGACCTTATAATAAAACCTCACGGCAAAGATTTTGCGCAGCAAAAGATTTGCGTGAATACATTTTTTTAGGGGAAAATAGTAATGTCACATCTCATCTTAAAAGACGTAAACAAAGTCTATCCTAACGGCTTCCACGCCGTGCACGACTTTAACCTCGAAATCAACGACGGCGAATTTATCTGCCTGGTTGGTTCCTCCGGTTGCGGCAAGTCTACCACGCTCAGAATGATTGCCGGCCTTGAAGAAATTTCTTCGGGCGAATTCTACATAGACGGCAAGCTCGCAAACCAGATGTCGTCCAAGGAGAGGGGAATAGCGATGGTATTCCAGTCCTATGCGCTCTACCCTCACCTAACCGTGTACGAAAACCTCGCCTTCGGCCTTATGCTCGAAGGCATCGACGCCGACATAATCGAAGAGAAGGTTCAGGCAACCGCCAAGATACTCGGCCTTACCGACTATCTCGAAAGGTTCCCCCGTCAGCTCTCCGGCGGTCAGCAGCAGCGTGTTGCGGTAGGCCGCGCGCTCATAAGAAAGGTTAATATCTTCCTTATGGACGAGCCTTTGTCCAACCTCGACGCAAAGCAGCGCGTTACTATGCGTTCGGAAATCAAGCAGATACACCGCGGCATAGGCGCGACCACCATCTATGTAACCCACGACCAGACGGAAGCAATGACGATGTCCGACAGGATAGTGGTTATGAAGCTGGGCGTAATTCAGCAGGTGGGCACCCCGTTCGAGCTCTATTTCTATCCCCGCAACCTCTTCGTGGCGGGCTTCATCGGCGAGCCTCCTATGAACTTTTTGAGCGGCGCGGTAGAGGGCGGCAAACTTACGTTTGAAGGGGATGAGAATCATTCCATAGATATATCGCCCATAGTCAAAGACGTTTCCTCGGTAGAGGGAAAAGAGGTAGTGTTCGCGTTCAGACCCGAGGGCGTAAAGCTCGTCAAAGATGGCGAAAAGGCGCCCGAAGACAGCTACGTGTTCACATCCTCGGTAGAACTTACCGAACTTCTTGGCGACGTAACCAACGTGTATGCCACGGTAGACGGCAAAAACGTAATTTTGAAAGTAAATCCTCACGATACTCCCGCAAGGGGCTCCGTGTGCACGTTCGCCGTGCCCTACAAGGCGGCGTATCTGTACGATAAAGAGACGGAGCTGGCGGTTGAGACGGATATAGTCCGCCACTGAAAAAGGGGTTCACGAATTTTTCGCCCTGGCCGAGTGCGAAAAAATTCCGTGAGATTGAGAAACTAAGGTCTCGCGCGGCGTGCGGTGAAGTAGCCGCCGCGCTCGGTCACCGCTCGGGC
>URMT01000034.1 GCA_900549005.1 uncultured Eubacteriales bacterium
CAACTGTTCCTTCAATGTACCACCGGCTTTAGTCAAAGCAAGCAACTGTTTTTCACGAAAACGCCGCCAACTGCCTTTCGCTGCCCCTGTGGAAGGAGCTGGACGAGGTTATAATGAACTTTTTAAATTCCAAAAAACTTTCTGACCTCATAAAGTAATTTCAGGGTATTATATTTTAAGTAAGCCGTGCGGGCGCAGTTTTGCGCCCGCACGGCCTTTTTCTGCGCTTTGTGTGGTCTGAATTGCCGCTGTTTGTTTGTATGTTGCTTCAAAATCGCCCCAAGTTTACCCGTTTATTGTGCATATTCCACAAAAATCGCGGGTTTATGCTTAAAAACTTAACTTAGGTTAATATTTAGTTGACAGCGGGTGTTTTAATCCATATAATATTTATAGGAATTAAGAAAAGGTTGCGGCGGGGCGCAACGCAGACGGCCGCGGCATAGCGGCGCTGTGAGTGTGTGCCGCGCAGAAAGGCGCAGAGGAGGAGTAAGTGAGCGAGACGGGATATTGCCTGGGCGTGCATTGCGGAATAACTTTTGCGGGGCTCAAACCCGCCAGCCTGTTCTGGCTGAAAGACGGGCAGGACGGCGACATAGTTTATTACCGCAGCCGCTTTGCAAAAAGGGACTTCCGCTTCCTCGCCGTAAGGCGCTCGGCGGGCAAAAAACTTTACTATGTGTTTCACCGCGGCAGGCTGGATAAAATTCTGTTCAATGCCGAAAACCGCCGCTTTTTGCGGGGTCGCGGCTACCGCTACTCCACGCAGGGCGAGGCCTTGAAGGAGCTGAAAAGGCGAATGGAGGGCGAGGGGGAGTTCCCGCACGAAATAGGACTGTTCCTCGGCTATCCGCTGTGCGACGTGCGCGGGTTTATCGAGGACGCGCGCGGCGGAGTATGCCTCGGCTGCGGCTATTGGAAGGTGTACGGCGAGGTGGAGGAGCGCGAAAAACTGTTTAAACGGTACGAGCGCTGCTCGCGGTGCATATGCGAAAAGATGGACTGCGGCACTCCGCTCGAAGAGATATTCAAACTCGGTTGATTGGCGCATATGTGCGCACCTGTGCAAAAAAAACACGTGCGCAGGGGAAGCATACCCCGCGCTTTAAAAAAGAGATATATAAGGAGATTTAAATTTATGGTAAGCATTGTATATTGGTCGGGAACGGGCAATACCGAGGCGATGGCGAACGCCGTTGCCGAGGGCGCGGAATCTGCGGGCGCGGAGGTAAAAGTCACCCCCGTCGCTGCCGCAGACGAGGGCGTGCTCTCGTCCGACGTAATACTCTTCGGTTGTCCTGCAATGGGTAGCGAGGAATTGGAAGAGAGCGAGTTCGAACCCTTCTTTTCCTCGGTAGAGGGCAGGCTCAAAGGCAAAAAGATAGGGCTGTTCGGCTCGTACGAATGGGCCGAAGGCGAGTGGATGCGCACCTGGCAGGCGCGCGCCGAGGGCGACGGCGCCGTGATGATTGCCGACGGGCTGGCCGTTTACGGCACTCCCGACGAAGACGGGCTTGAAAAGTGCAGGCAGCTCGGCAAAGCGGCGGCAAACGCATAAAAAGCGATAAGAGGCGCACATATGCGCCGACGAACGCATAAATTTGCATATTGCAAAGCGGCCGCACGGGCGTGCCGCGTGCAAAAATGAAGGCAGACCGCATTGCGCGGATACCTATATATAATAAAACACAGGAGAGTTGGCCTATAAGTAAATTTTAAAGCATCTGATTTTTCATTAAAACCTTACGTTTAGCAATAAAGCCGCGCGGGGCGCCTGCCCCGCGCGGCTTTATTTTCCGCAGCAAAATTCCATCGCCGGCTGCCCGCAAAAGGCAAATTGCCCGCGCTTAAATATTTTGCTGCGAACAGGCAAATATTTTTTATAAAGGGGTTAAATCCTATTGACAAAATAGGAATTGCTTTCTATAATAATATCATACCAAACAGATAGGAATTAAACGGCGCGCAAGGGTGCGCACCGCAAACTTTTACAAGGAATTTTTGACTGTGGAAAAACTTACTACTGTATATGCAGACAACGCGGCAACCACCGCGATGAGCAGGACGGCGATAGAGGCGATGTTGCCCTACCTCGATAAAATTTACGGCAATCCCTCTTCGCTCCACTCGGTGGGGCAGGTCGCAAAAGAGGCGCTCGAAGCCGCCCGCGCAGACATAGCCGCCTGCCTTGGCGCTCAGCCTAACGAAATTTACTTCACTTCCTGCGGAAGCGAAAGCGACAATCAGGCCATACGCTCGGCGGCGCACCTCGGCGCGCTCAAAGGCAAAAAACACATAATTTCAACCGCGTTCGAGCATCACGCCGTGCTTCACACGCTTGAAAGGCTTAAAAAGGAAGAGGGTTTCGAAGTCACCCTTCTCGACGTCCATTCGGGCGGCGTAATCACGGCGGAGGAAGTAAGGGCGGCAATAAGGCCCGATACCTGCCTTGTCACCGTTATGTTTGCAAATAACGAAATAGGCACCGTTCAGCCGATAAAGGAGATAGGCGAAGTCTGCCGCGCGGCGGGCGTAACCTTCCATACCGACGCCGTTCAGGCGGTTGGTCACATTCCCGTAAACGTGGCAGAACAGAACATAGATATGCTGTCGCTCTCGGCGCACAAGTTCCACGGCCCCAAGGGCGTGGGCGCGCTCTATTGCAGAAAGGGCGTTCGCCTTCTGCCCTTCATCGACGGCGGCGCGCAGGAACGCGGCAGGCGCGCGGGCACCGAAAATATCGCCGGCATATGCGCGATGGCTGCGGCGCTCAAAGAGGCGTGCGCAAATATGGAGCAGAACACCAAAAAACTTGTGGCCCTGCGCGATAAAATCATCGCCGCGCTCACAAAAATTCCCCACTCCAAGCTCAACGGCGATATGGCGCACCACCTGCCCGGCACAATCAATATGTGCTTCGAGGGGATAGAGGGCGAGGGGCTTTTGCTGCACCTCGACGACAAGGGCATCTGCGCTTCGTCGGGCTCGGCTTGCACTTCGGGCTCGCTCGACCCTTCGCACGTACTGCTCGCCATAGGCCTCCCGCACGAGGTTGCGCACGGTTCGCTCAGAATCAGCCTTTCGGAGTACAACACCGAGGAGGATGTGGGCCGCATAATAAAGGCCGTGCCCGAGGTGGTGGACTATCTGAGGAATATGTCGCCCGTCTGGAAAGAGATGGAGCGCGGCGAACTTCCCCACCTGCTCTGATTTTTCGCTCTCCGCTGAAAGCGGTGCGGGAAAAAGCAACCAAAAAAACGTAATTGAAGCGGCAATATGCCGCAACCAATACAGTAAATATACAGATAAATGCGTTAAATGCAAGGAGTTTAATTGTTCTATGGCACTTTACAGCGAAAAGGTTATGGACCATTTCAGGAATCCCCGCAACGTGGGCGAAATTCCCGATGCCGACGGCGTGGGCGAAGTTGGCAACGCGCGCTGCGGCGACATAATGAAGATTTACCTCAAAATAGAAAACGATATAATCGTCGACGTCAAGTTCAACACTTTCGGCTGCGGCAGCGCGATAGCTTCCAGCTCGATGGCGACCGAGCTGATAAAGGGCAAGCCTTTGTCGCAGGCGCTTGAACTGACCAACAAGGCGGTGGCCGAGGCGCTGGACGGGCTGCCCGCGCACAAAATGCACTGTTCGGTGCTTGCCGAAGAGGCTATCCGCGCGGCGATTAAGGACTATTACGACAGGCACGGCATCGCCTACGACAAGTCGCAGTTCCCCGAACCCGACGAGGACGAAGAAATTCACGAATAAATTTTATTTAGGTAAATACGCGGCGGGCGCATTTTAAAATGCGCCCGCCGCGTATCTGAATTTTTGGCGGAATTGCATTTTTGCATAATCGCGGTTGTGTAAAAATGCAAGTTTAATGCTGTAACATTGCATATTTTTTGGCTGTAAGGCTGGGATTTGCGGTGTTTTTGTGCAAAATTTTCGCTTTTTTCACGCAGGCTGAAAATTCATCACACGCCGCCATAATCGGCACAATTGTTGACAGTTCGCCGCCCGTTTTATTATAATATACTTATGAATGAAGAATTTGCCCGCTCGGAGGCCTTTTTCGGGCGCGAAAATATGCAAAAACTGTATTCGTCGCGCGTGGCTCTGTTCGGCGTGGGGGGCGTAGGCGGCGCGTGTGCCGAGGCGCTCGCGCGCAGCGGAGTGGGTTCAATTGACCTTTTCGACGGCGACAAAGTTTCGGTAAGCAACATAAACAGACAGGTCGTCGCCCTTCATTCCTCCGTCGGCAGGCCCAAGGCCGAGGTTATGGCAGAGCGCATACGCGACATAAACCCCGCCTGCAACGTGCGCGCCTTCAACCTGTTTGTCGACGGCGATACGATAGGCGGCATAGATTTTTCTTCCTACGACTGCGTGCTTGACGCCGTGGATACCGTCTCGGCAAAGGTTATGATAATCGAGCGCGCAAAACTTTGCGGCGTGCACGTAATCTCGTGTATGGGCGCAGGCAACAAGATTGACATATCTGCGTTCAAAGTGGCCGACATTTCAAAAACTTCCGTTTGTCCGCTCGCAAGGGCGGTGCGCACGGCGCTTAAAAAGCGCGGCATAGCGGGCGGCGTGCAGGCGGTGTTTTCCACAGAGCAGCCCTCGGGCAGAGTAGTGGAAGAAGAGGGTTCAACGCGGCATATTCCCGCATCAAATGCGTTTGCGCCCGTCGCGGCTGGGCTGGCTCTTGCGCGCGGTGCGGTGCTTTATTTAACGGATACGGAAAAGGGCAGTGATAGATAAAAACGATAAAAAGGCGCTTGTGGAGCGCTCGATAATAACCAAGTTCCGCAAGGGCATATGGGCGCCCTTTTTGCAGGCAATAAAGCAGTACAGGCTTATAAAGGAGGGCGATAACATCGCCGTCTGCATTTCGGGCGGCAAAGATTCTATGCTCCTCGCCAAGCTGATGCAGGAACTTTTAAAGCACAGCGACTATACCTTCGGCCTTAAATTTTTGTGTATGGACCCGGGCTACAACGGGGAAAATCTGCAAAAAATCAAGGATAACGCCGCCCTTCTGGGTGTGCCCGTGCAGTTTTTCCGGTCCGACGTGTTCGAGGCGGCAAACCTCGTCGGCGGCGATTCGCCCTGCTATATGTGCGCACGAATGAGGCGCGGCTACCTGTATGCGCGCGCGGCAGAGCTGGGCTGCAACAAGATTGCGCTCGGCCACCACAGGAGCGACGTGATAGAGACCACCCTTATAGGTATGCTCTACGGCGGGCAGATTCAGGGAATGATGCCCAGGATAAAGAGCGCCAATTTCGAGGGGATGGAACTCATCCGCCCGATGTACTGCGTTTCTGAGGAAGACATCCTGCACTGGCGCGACTATAACGGGCTGGAATTCATCGCCTGCGCCTGCCGCTTCACGCAGAAACTTGCCGAAAACGGGCAGGTAAATTCGGCGCGCAAGCGCGTTAAAGAGCTTATAAAGGAGCTTAAAAGGGACAACCCCGACGTGGAAAAGAGCATCTTCAAAAGCCTGCACAACGTTCAGCTCGACACGCTGATAGAGTATAAAACAGGTGCCGAGCGCCACAATTTTTTAGAAAAATTCGACGGCTGATTGAAAAAATCTGACGATTTATTAAAAATTTTACGGCCGCAAGTCCGCTGTAAAAAAATAAATTGAGCGGCATATATGCCGCAATTAACAGGCAATTTACGCTAAAATTATTAAAATTTTCGCGTGAAAATATATTTTTAAGGAGAACGTAATTATGTCTTATCCCGTAACTGTACTCGAAGACGGCAAGAAGGTTCAGATTGGCGGTTGGGTTTACACTGTTAAAGAACTCAAAACCAGCTGGAAACTAACCTACGATATGGGTAATATGGAAGTAGTTGTAAACGTACCCAAGGCTACCGCCGCAGACGTTGCAACCCTTCAGGCAAAACTTCAAGAGAAGTTCTGATTGCACGAAAAGTAAAAAAATGCGCCCGCGCTTATTTCAGCGCGGGCGCATTTTTTGGCGCTTTGCGTGGCGCGATTTGTCAGGGCCGCTGTGCCCGCGTTTATCGCCGCCGCGGCAAAAAAATTTTGCAAAACCGTTGACAAGCCGCCCCGCAAGGTGGTATTATCAACTTACAAGGCAGTTCAATCGCAAAAAAGGCGGTTTTGCTGCCCGATATAATTAGCACCGTTGGAGGCGCGCTGTGAAAAATTACTTTTTCAGAGCAATTTCATTCGCAATGATGTGCCGCTGTATGTCAGTCTGTACAGCGGAATAACGTCGTGCGTTGAATTTTGCCTTTTTCGGTTAAAGCAGTCTATTCACAGACAGGCGCGTTCAACACAACGCGCCTGTTTTTTTATACAAATCCTGTTCCCGTCGGCATCTTCGGCAGTGGGACGATAAAATTTTTTTGTTTCGGCTTAAATATTTAAGATAATAGCAAATAATACTTTTCAAGGAGTTATCATAACGATGGATAAAAACAACAATTACAGGTTTGAAACGCTTGCCATACACGCGGGCCAGGAACAGCCCGACCCCGCCACGGACGCCCGCGCCGTGCCCATATATATGACCACTTCGTACGTGTTCAAAGACAGCGCTCAGGCCGCCGCCCGCTTCGATTTGAAGGAGGAGGGCAACATATACACCCGCCTGCAAAACCCCACTACCGACGTGTTTGAAAAGCGCGTTGCTGCTTTGGAAGGGGGCGTTGGCGCGCTGGGCGTGGCCAGCGGTTCGGCTGCCATAACATATGCCATACAGAACATTGCAAAGTGCGGCGACCACGTTGTTGCGGCAAGCAACTTATACGGCGGCACGCACAACCTTCTGGCGGTAACTCTGCCCGAACAGGGCATAACCACCACGTTCGTGGACCAGACCGACCCCGAAAATTTCCGCAGGGCCATACAGCCCAACACCAAGCTGATTTATGCCGAAAGTATGGGCAACCCCAATTCTGACCTCATCGATATGGAGGCAATCGGCGCCATCGCGCACGAAAACGGAATACCATTTATAGTAGATTCCACCTTCGCCACGCCCTACCTCATACGCCCGCTCGAACACGGCGCAGATATAGTTGTTCACTCCGCCACAAAGTTTATGGGCGGCCACGGCACGGCGATGGGCGGCGTAGTGGTGGACGGCGGCAGGTTCGACTGGGTGAAGAGCGGCAAATTCCCCGGCCTCACGCAGCCCAACCCCGCATATCACGGCGTTGTGTTCACCGAAGTGGGCGGCAACGCGGCATACATTCTCAAAATGCGCACCACCCTTTTAAGGGACCAGGGCGCCGTAATTTCGCCCTTCAACTCCTTCCTCCTGTTGCAGGGGCTTGAAACGCTCCCCCTGCGCGTGGACAGGCACGTAGAAAACGCGCTAAAAGTGGTGGAGTTTTTAAAGAACTGCCCTCAGGTTGAAAAGGTAAACCACCCCTCGCTTGCAACGGGCAAGGGCGCCGAGCTGTATAAAAGGTATCTGCCCCGCGGCGGCGGCTCGATTTTCAGCTTCGATATAAAGGGCGGCAGGGAAAAGGCGATAAAGTTTTCTGAAAGCCTCAAACTCTTCTCGCTTCTCGCAAACGTTGCCGACGTAAAATCTTTGGTAATTCACCCCGCGTCCACCACGCACTCCCAGCTCGACGAAGAGGGCTTGAAGGCGGGCGGAATAACCTCTGCCACCATACGCCTTTCAATCGGTACCGAGCATATCGACGATATTCTCGCCGACCTCAAACAGGCGTTCGACGCGGTAAAGTAAAGTAGCGAAAATTTGAATTGGTGCGGCAATATGCCGCAATTAACCTTATTTTTGTATGCGGCCAAAGCGCCGCAGGAGATTTTTTTATGATATACGATTCCATAACCCAGCTGATTGGCAACACGCCCCTTCTGCGGCTGAACAGCTATGAAAAAAAGCGCGGCCTTAAAGCGGAAATAATAGCCAAGCTTGAATACTTCAACCCCGCCGGTTCGGTTAAGGACAGGGTTGCGCTCAATATGGTGCTCGACGCCGAGGAGCGCGGAGTTTTAAAGCAGGGCGGCACCATAATCGAGCCCACTTCGGGCAACACGGGCATAGGCCTCGCCCTGGTCGCAGCCGCACGCGGCTACAAGCTGATTTTGACTATGCCCGAGAGTATGAGCGAGGAGCGGCGCAGGCTTATAAAGGCCTACGGCGCTGAGATTGTTCTTACGCCCGCGGCCGAGGGAATGAGCGGCGCAATAAGGAAGGCGGAGGAGCTTAAAGGCTCGATTGAAGGCAGCATAATAGCGGGGCAATTTGAAAATCCCGCCAACCCCGAGGCGCACAGAAAGACCACCGCGCAGGAAATTTTAAGGGGCGCGGGCAAGGTGGATATATTCGTTGCGGGCGTAGGCACGGGCGGTACGATAACGGGCGTGGGCTCCGTCCTCAAAGAGCGCTTCCCCGACGTAAAGATTGTGGCGGTAGAGCCGGCAGGTTCGCCCGTACTTTCGCAGGGCAGGGCAGGCTCGCACGGAATACAGGGCATAGGCGCGGGCTTCGTGCCCAAGGCGCTCGATACCTCCGTCTACGACGAAGTTATAGCCGTCACCGACGAGCAGGCCCTTGCAGAGGGCAGGTTCCTCGCCAGAACAGAGGCCTTCCTCACGGGCATATCCTCGGGTGCGGCGATGTATGCCGCGCGCATTGTTGCCGAACGCGCCGAAAACGAGGGCAAGCGCATACTCGTACTTCTGCCCGACAGCGGCGACAGGTACCTTTCGACCGCGCTTTTTGCATAAGGCGGGATATGCCGCCCTGCGCACGCCTGTTGTGATACGCACGCTGTAATAGCGGACGTGCCCCTTCAATCTGTAAAAATGGTGCGGCGCGGCGTTGCCAATTTTTGAAAGGTATGGTATAATACCCAAAATAAACATATATACCCCCAATAACCCTATAAAGGCAGTTTTTATGAAGATTACAGATATTTTGAAGAGCAAAGACGCGGTGCTCTCGTTCGAGGTGTTCCCGCCCAAGACGGACGACAAGTTCGAAAGCGTTTCGCGCGCGATTGACGAAATCGCCGCATTGAAGCCCGACTTTATGAGCGTGACTTACGGCGCGGGCGGCGGCACTTCGGCGTATACGGTGGAGATATCCAAAAATATAAAGGCTAAGGGGGTGACTTCCGTCGCCCACCTCTCGTGCATATCGTCCACAAAGGCCGACGTGCGCGAAAAACTTAACAAACTCAGAGAGGCGGGGATAGAGAACATACTCGCCCTGCGCGGCGACATTCCGCAGGACTTTGCCGGCAACCTTGAATATAAGTACGCAAGCGAGCTGGTTTCAGAAATAAAGCAGTTCGGCGGTTTCTGCATAGGCGGCGCGTGCTACCCCGAAGGCCACCCCGAATCGGAGACGCTGTTTTCCGACATAGAGAACCTTAAAAAGAAGGTGGACGCGGGGTGCGATTACCTCACCACGCAGATGTTTTTCGATAACGAGCTGTTTTACAGCTTCCTTGCCAAGGCCTATTCGGTGGGCATAACCGTGCCGATAATTCCCGGCATAATGCCCATAACGCGCGCAAGCCAGGTAAAGCGCACTATGAATCTTTCGGGCTCGCCGCTGCCTGCAAAGTTCAGGCGCATAGTCGACCGCTTCGGCGACAACCCCGCGGCAATGCGCCAGGCGGGCGTTGCCTACGCCACCGAACAGGTAATCGACCTGTACGCCAACGGCATAAAGGCGGTACATATCTACTCTATGAACAAACCCGAAGTTGCAAGGGCGATAAAGGCCAACCTTTCCGACATCATATGATAAAAGTTCTGAGCGGCAAAATTGAAGAGCTCGATATGAAGGAAACCTTGCGCTACCTCGGCTATGCGGGCGTCAAGAGCACCGACGGCATAGAGGGCGTTATGGAAGAGTGCAGGGGTATGATTTTGCCCGTGCTGGCGCCCAAGGCGGTGTATGAAGAGTTCCCTCTTATCCACGGCGAAGAAAACAGGCTGGATTTGGGCTTTGCAAAGGTGGTAAGCAATTCGCTCACCCGCAACCTTGCAGGGTGCAACAAGCTGGTACTGTTTGCCGCCACCGTTGGCGCGGGTGTAGACAGATTGATTTTGAAGTATAACAGGCTTTCGCCCGCGCGCGCCGTTATATTGCAGGCGATGGGCGCCGCCGCGGTAGAGCAGTGGTGCGACGAGGTGAACGGCATAATCACGTCGGAATACGGCCCCACGCGCCCGCGCTTTTCGTGCGGGTACGGCGACCTGCCGCTTTCTTTGCAGCGCGAAATTTTCCCTGCGCTTCAAGTCACCAAAAACATAGGCGTCACCCTTACCGACGGGGATTTGATGATGCCCACAAAATCTGTAACGGCAATCGTAGGAATAAAAGGATAGTTCACGAATTTTTTTTTGCTGCGCAAAAACAAATTCCGTGAGAGGGTGGTCGTAAAACGGCTTAACGGCTGAACTAAATTCACCCTTGCCGTTTTTCGGCGTAATAAATTTGAAAGTGGCTTTGGTTAAAAATTTATTCTTTGCAAATTTTTTAACGCGCGGGCTGCCGCGCTGGAATTTGCTGCGGGAATACACCTTTGTGAATCCGTGTTGGGCGTGCTGTGAAGGTAAGCCTCCCCTTGCTTAGGGGAGGAATTAAAGGTGGGGTAGAAATAAACTTTTGTCATTGACGCGATTGACCTGACGGTAGCAATCGCTATTCCGTCGCTATCGCTCCTTACGACCGAAGCGGAGAAATCTCAACCATAATAAAGTCTCCCCTTGCATAGGGACGAGCAATGCATTTCATAGCACAACGGATACCCGTTGTGCGTGCCGAAGCGAGATGAGTGAGCGCCTAGTAAGCGCGCGAACGGTGCCCGAGCAGTGCGGTTTATTTACCGCTCGCACTGCGAGACGCGTAAGCGGCGAACTAAATTCGCCTTGCGCCCGTGATTTATTTTTAAAAATGTCATTTCGACCAAGCGAATGTAATGAGCGCGTGGAGAAATCTCTGAAAAATCCTGCGTATTTGTGTCAGACGCTTGTAAAAGCGCCGCTTTAAGGTAAACTTATATAAAGGGATTTTCCCTGAAAGGAGGATTTTTATTATGAGCGGAAATAAAGGGAACGGCGGATTTGCCCTGTTTTGCTGTTTTATAGCCCTCGGCGTTTCGGCTGTGATTGCCTTTATTACTTACCTGTTGCCGCTTGTGAGCGACAGCATAGTAATCGGCGGCGACGTTATGAACATTCTTGGCATCATCTTCGAAGTTTCTTCGCTTGTCGGCCTCGGCTTCGGCGCGTTTGCATTCGCCGCCAGAAGGGGCTTTATCGTCAAGCTGCTCACGACTATATTCGTGCTGGTGTTCCTTGTTGCCGTGGTGCTCGCCATCATAGGCATAATCTGATTGCAAAATTAAAAATGCGGCGGTGTTACCGCCGCATTTTTTCATCCCGCAAATTTTTTACTCTTCGTCTATTGCCTCCAAATAAAATGTGACGGGGCGGAAGCCGTCGTTGCACGAAATCATTGCAGACTTTTTGTTCTTCATCCATCCGTCGTAAATATCTTCGCCGCCGCACGAGAGCGCAAGCACGAAGGGCGACATACTTTCCCAGGCGCTTTCGCACAGACCTTCGGGCCTTGCCCAGCCATCGGCGATAAACGTGTAGCCTTCGCGCATATCGCAGGCGTGCTCTATGGGGTTTTCGTATTTTTCTATAAGGTCGTCGTATCTCGCGGTTTTCATTACCGTTATTTTTATTTTTTTACCCATAAACTGCTCCTTAAATTTCAGTTGGTTCGGCCATATATGCAGCTCAATTCTGTTACAGTATACCACACCGCCCGCCAGATGTAAACGGCAGGCGCGGATTTTTTTTGTTTACATTTAACAAAAAAGGTTCAGCTTTCTCACAGGCCGCGTGCAGGGCACAAACTTTTTTTATATCGTTTGACAATAAATTTATTTTTTGCTAAAATTCGCTTGTTTTCGCGCGTCCGCGCACACTATATATCCCTGCGCCGCCATTCGGCGCGCACAATAGTTTTTGGTTAAAAATTTTACTCATATACAGACAAAAAAAGGAGGTTTTATGGTCAGAGAGATTGCTCGCAGCCTTCGCGAGTACAAGCGGATTTCCATTGCGACGCCCGTGCTCGTCACTTTTGAAGTGCTGCTCGAATGCCTCATACCGTATGTGATTGCGCTGCTCGTCAATCAGATACAGGCGGGCTGCGGACTGGACGTAATTTTGAAGTACGGCGCCGTGCTCGTTGCAATGGCGGCGGCCTCGCTCGTATTCGGCGTATGCTCGGGCGCTTCGTGCGCGGCGGCTTCGTCGGGCCTTGCCAAAAATCTGCGCAAGGATATGTTCTATAAAATTCAGTCTTATTCCTTCCAGAATATAGACAGGTTCAACGTTTCGTCGCTGATTACGCGAATGACCACCGACGTAACCAACGTGCAGACCGCCTATATGCTTCTCATCCGCCTTGTAATCCGTTCGCCGCTTATGCTCATATTCAGCTTTGTAATGGCGTTCGTGATGGGCGGCAGCCTTGCCTGGGTGTTCGTGGCGGTCGTGCCCCTGCTCGCCGTCGGGCTCACGATAATTGTGGTGAAAACTATACCGCTCTTCCGCAGGGCGTTCCGCAAGTACGATAAGCTCAACAGTTCCATTCAGGAGAACGTAAAGGCCGCGCGCGAGGTGAAATCTTACGTGCGCGAGGAGTACGAACAGAACAAATTCGGCGAGGCTTCGCACGATTTGAGGAGGGACTTCCAGAAGGCCGAACGCATACTTGCGTTCAACCAGCCCATAATGCAGTTCTGCCTGTACGTCGTTATGTGCGTGGTGCTCTCTTTCGGCTCTTACCTCATAATAGACAGCCTGGGCGCAGATTTGAACGTGGGCGAACTTTCTTCCATACTCACCTATGGCTTTATGATGCTCAACAGCCTTATGATGCTCTCTATGGCGTTCACTATGATAGCAATGGCGGGCGAATCGGGCAGGCGTATAGTCGAGGTGCTCAAAGAGGAGAGCACGATAGAAAATCCCGCAAACCCCGTAACCGAAGTGAAGGACGGCAGCATCGATTTCGACGGCGTCAGCTTCAAGTACTCTGCCACGGCAGAGAGAAACGCCCTCTCCGACATAGACCTGCACATACGCTCGGGCGAGACGATAGGCATAATCGGCGGCACGGGTTCTTCCAAGTCCACGCTCGTGCAGCTCATATCCAGACTGTACGACACAACCGAAGGCACGGTCAGGGTGGGCGGCGTCGACGTGCGCGAGTACGACATCGAAACTTTGCGCAACGCCGTTGCAATGGTACTGCAAAAGAACGTGCTGTTTTCGGGCACGATTGCCGAAAACCTGCGCTGGGGCGACGCCAACGCCACCGATGACGAGATAAAGGAGGCCTGCCGCCTCGCCTGCGCCGATGAATTCATAGAGCGCTTCCCCGAAAAGTACAACACCTACATAGAGCAGGGCGGCGCCAACGTTTCGGGCGGGCAGAAGCAGAGGCTGTGCATTGCGCGCGCCCTCCTCAAAAAGCCCAAAATACTCATTCTCGACGACTCCACTTCGGCAGTCGATACGCACACCGACGCCAAGATAAGAAAGGCGATGAGGGAGTTCATACCCGAAACCACCAAGATTATAATAGCCCAGCGCACGGCCTCGGTCGAGGACGCCGACCGCATAATAGTGATGGACGGCGGCAGCATAAACGACATAGGCACCCACGCCGAGCTTATAAAGCGCAACGCCATTTACCGCGAGGTATACACCTCGCAGAACAAGGAGGGCCACGACCTTGAAGACTGAAAAGAAAAAGGGCGTGCTCAGGCGCCTGTTTAAAACGGTATATTCCTTCTATCCCGTGCTCCTTCCCGTAGCCATAGCCTGCATTTCGCTTACGGCGATAGTGGGCGCCGTTCCCGCCATATTTATGCAGAGGGTAATTCAGAACATTACCGACGCGTTTGTAAACCGCACCCCGTGGGAGCAGGCAAGCGGCCCCATACTCAACGACGTATATATCCTCATAGCGCTTTACTTGACGTCGCTCGCCACGGGCACGGCGTTCGGCCAGCTTATGACTATAATCACCCAGGGCACGCTCGAAAAACTGCGCGACAAGATGTTCAACGGTATGCAGAAACTGCCCATAAAGTTCTTCGATACCACCGGGCACGGCGACATAATGAGCTACTATACCAACGATATAGATACTCTCCGCCAGCTCATATCCCAGTCTGCGCCGCAGATACTCGTTTCGGGCATAACCGTGCTTTCGGTGCTGTTCATAATGCTCTATTACTGCCTGTGGCTCACGCTCGTCGTGCTTGCGGGCACGGGAGTTATGCTCATCGTAACCAAAAAGATAGGCGGCGGCAGCGCACGCTACTTCGTGAAGCAGCAGCAGGCGATAGGCGAAGAGGAGGGGTATATCGAAGAGATGCTCGTCGGCCAGAAGGTAATCAAAACTTTCTGCCACGAAGAGGCCGCCCAGAAGGGCTTCGACGAGGTCAACGACAGGCTTTATGAAGCCAGCCGCAGGGCCAACAGGTATGCAAATATGCTTGCGCCCGCCCTCTTCAACATAGGCAACGTGCTGTATGTGGTGCTCGCCGTAATCGGCGGCGTGTTCCTCATTCCCGAACTCGGCGTGCACAACGTAAGTTTTTCGGGTATGGCAATCTCCATAAGCGTGGTGGTGCCCTTTCTGAATATGGCAAAGCAGTTCACGGGCAACATCAACCAGGTTTCGCAGCAGGTCAATTCGGTCGTAATGGGCGTTGCGGGCACCGCGCGCGTGTTCGGCCTCATCGACCGCCCGCCCGAGGTTGACGAAGGTTACGTAACATTAGTGCGCGCCCGCGAAGAGGACGGCAAGATAGTGGAGTGCGCAGAGCGCACGGGTATGTGGGCGTGGAAGCACCCGCACCACGCAGACGGCTCGGTTACTTACACAAAGCTGTGCGGCGACGTGCGTATGTTCGACGTCGACTTTGAATACGAACCCGGCAAACCCGTTCTCCGCGGCGTTTCGCTGTATGCAAAACCCGGGCAGAAGGTCGCCTTCGTAGGCGCGACGGGCGCGGGCAAGACTACCATCACCAACCTCATAAACAGGTTTTACGACATTGCCGACGGCAAGATACGCTACGACGGAATAAATATCAACAAGATTAAAAAGGCCGACCTGCGCCGCTCTCTTGGTATGGTGTTGCAGGATACCAACCTGTTCACTGGCACGGTTATGGAAAATATCCGCTACGGCAAGCTGGACGCCACCGACGAAGAATGTATTGCCGCGGCGCGCCTTGCGGGTGCCGACGACTTTATAACCCGTCTGCCCGAAGGTTACAACACCTTCATATCGGGCAACGGAGCCAACCTTTCGCAGGGGCAGCGGCAGCTTCTCTCTATCGCCCGCGCGGCGGTTGCCGACCCTCCCGTAATGATTCTCGACGAGGCGACTTCGTCCATCGATACCCGTACCGAGGCAATAGTTCAGCGCGGAATGGACGCCCTGATGAAGGGCAGAACGGTGTTTGTGATAGCACACCGCCTTTCCACCGTAAAGAACTCCGACGCAATAATGGTGCTCGACCACGGCCGCATAATAGAGCGCGGCACGCACGAACAACTCCTCGAAATGAAGGGTACGTATTATCAGCTTTATACGGGCGCGTTTGAACTTGAATAACAACAT
>URMT01000035.1 GCA_900549005.1 uncultured Eubacteriales bacterium
TTTGAGTTATGCTGTTGAACCATTCCAACGGCAGGCAATTTGCCGTACACGCCGTTATTTTTATCTGTAAAGTTTAGCTGCAAATATCTTGTGCCGATTACTTCGTCATTCCTTCCTGAACGGCAACCGCAACGGCAACGGTAGCGCCTACCATAGGGTTGTTGCCCATACCGATAAGGCCCATCATCTCAACGTGCGCGGGAACGGAGGAGGAACCTGCGAACTGCGCGTCGGAGTGCATTCTGCCCATCGTGTCGGTCATACCGTAGCTTGCGGGGCCCGCTGCCATATTGTCGGGGTGAAGCGTTCTGCCCGTGCCGCCGCCGGACGCAACCGAGAAGTACTTCCTGCCGTTTTCGTTGCACCATTTTTTATAAGTGCCCGCAACGGGGTGCTGGAAGCGGGTGGGATTGGTGGAGTTGCCGGTGATGGAAACGGAAACGTTTTCAAGCTGCATAATGGCAACGCCTTCGGGAACGGAATCTGCACCGTAGCACTTTACCTTTGCGCGGCTGCCTTCTGAGAAGGCCACGCTGTCGGTAACCTTTACCGTTTCGGTATAGGGGTCGAACTGCGTCCTTACGTAGGTGAAGCCGTTGATTCTCGAAATGATATAAGCCGCGTCTTTGCCGAGGCCGTTTAAAATTACGCGGAGGGGCTTTACGCGCACCTTGTTTGCGTTCTCTGCAATCTTGATTGCGCCCTCTGCCGCCGCGAACGATTCGTGTCCGGCAAGGAAGCAGAAGCAGTCGGTGTCTTCGTGCAGAAGCATTGCGCCGAGGTTGCCGTGGCCGAGGCCTACTTTCCTGTTTTCGGCAACTGAACCGGGAATGCAGAAGCTCTGCAAGCCGATGCCGATTGCGGCTGCCGCGTCTGCCGCCTTGGTGCAGCCCTTCTTTATTGCGATTGCCGCGCCTACGGTGTATGCCCAAACGGCGTTTTCAAAGCAGATGGGCTGGGTGCCGCGAACAATCTTGTCGCAGTCAACGCCCTTGGAAAGGCAGATGTCTTTGCATTCTTCTATGCTGTTTATGCCGTATTCTTTCAAAGTGGCAAGGATTTTTGCTTCCCTTCTCTCGTATCCTTCAAAAAGTGCCATAATTAGTCAACCTCCTTGTCAGTTCTGGGGTCGATATGCTTAACGGCGCCCTGCTCCTTGGTGTATCTGCCGTAGGTGCCGATAGACTTTTCGTAAGCCTCGTTGGGGGTAAGACCCTTCTTTATGAAGTCGGTCATCTTGCCGAGCGAAACAAACTTATAGCCGCAAACTTCGTTGTTCTTGTCGAGGGCGATAGAAAGAACGTAGCCCTCTGCCATTTCAAGGTATCTTACGCCTTTAAGTTTCGTGCCGTACATAGTGCCCACCTGCGAGCGGAGGCCCTTGCCCAGGTCTTCGAGGCCCGCGCCTATTACAAGGCCGTCGTCAGAGAAGGCAGACTGCGTCCTGCCGTAAACGATTTGCAGGAAGAGTTCGCGCATAGCTGTGTTGATGGCGTCGCACACAAGGTCGGTGTTGAGCGCTTCCAAAATGGTTTTGCCGGGGAGTATTTCGGCGGCCATAGCGGCGGAGTGGGTCATACCGGAGCAGCCTATGGTTTCAACCAGCGCTTCCTGAATAACGCCGTCTTTTACGTTGAGCGTAAGTTTGCACGCGCCCTGCTGGGGAGCGCACCAGCCCACGCCGTGGGTAAGACCTTTGATATCCTTGATTTCTTTTGCCTGAATCCACTGTCCTTCTTCGGGAATGGGGGCGGGACCGTGTTCGAACCTGCCGGACACGCCCTTGGCAACACAAATCATATTTTCAACGTCTTTTGAATATTGCATTTTGTGTTCCTCCGTTTAAAATTTGCCGCTTCGCGCTAAAACCTTACGCAATGCGCGCACGGCTTGTCTTTCCGTATGCGATTATAACACAAAAGAAAATTTTAATCAATATTTTACGAGCGATAAAATGTTACCAACCTGTAAAATTTTTTGTTCGCCCCCCGGCCCCGTCGGCCGCACCGTCAGTTAAAGTAAACTTTAACCCCGTATGCCGCGCAGACCTTTCCCAAAAATAACAAAAATTTGCGTTTGCGGCCAAAAGTTTGTGTTTACATATACGCCAAATGTATTATAATTATATTGTATTATAGTATTTCGCGCCGCGGCGGCAACGTCAACCGTTTTCCGCAGTGCGGCGGCGGGGGCACACTTTTTATGCTTTGTCAGCGTTGTAAAAAAAATCAGGCGACGATGAACGTCTACGAAAACATTAACGGCGAAAAGTACGGCTATAACCTGTGCGAACAGTGCTATGCCGAGCTGTTCGGCGCCTTCAATTCGGCGGTAAGCGGCGATATCCTCGCCGAACTTTTAGATTCCGCCCCCAAAAAGCGCGCCCGCGTGTGCCCCGTCTGCGGAATGGATTATTCCGAGTTCGAGCGCACGGGCCTTCTGGGCTGCCCCTCGTGTTACGACGTATTCAACGAACAGCTTCTGCCTTACATAGAGCGCATCCAGGGCAAGACGGTGCACGTAGGCAAGGTCAACCAGAACGCGCGCGAGCAGGACATCACACGCCTTCTGTTTTCTCTGCGCGAGAAGTTCGAAAGCGCTTTGCGCGAGCGAAGGTATGCCGACGCCGAGCGCATAAACGAAAAAATTTCCGACCTGTGCAAACTGCTGGACGGAAAGGGAGGGGACAAAAATGACTGACATTTCGGAAGGCACTCTCGTCTCCACGCGCATACGCCTTGCGCGCAATCTCGAAGGCTATCCGTTCCCCTCGCATTTAAAGGGCGAAAAGCAGGCCAAAGAGATTATAAGGCTGGTATCTTCCGGGCTCAACCGCCTCGCCGACTTCAAGCTCTATTATATGGACGCGATAGACGATTGGGAGGCAAATTCCCTCGTCGAAAACCACCTTATAAGCCGCGACCTCGTCGCGCGCAAGCGCCTGGGCGCCGCGCTCATCAACGACGATAAGAGTATCTCGGTGATGATAAACGAAGAGGACCACCTTCGCGAACAGTGCATAATAAAGGGCTTGCAGCTTCGCAGGGCGTACGACAGGCTTTCGGAAATAGACAGC
Organism: uncultured Eubacteriales bacterium; assembly: GCA_900549005.1. Classification (GTDB taxonomy): domain Bacteria; phylum Bacillota; class Clostridia; order Christensenellales; family Borkfalkiaceae; genus Coproplasma; species Coproplasma stercorigallinarum. The sequence continues at coordinate 3,077 of URMT01000035.1, forward strand.
AAGATAGGCAGGTCTATAAAGTTTGCCTACGACGAGCGGCTGGGTTACCTCACGGCCTGCCCCACCAACCTGGGAACGGGGCTGCGCGCCTCGGTAATGCTCTTTCTGCCCGCCATAACCATAAACGATTCGCTGCGCGAAGTGGTGAAGTATATCTCCCGCCTCGGCCTCACCGTGCGCGGAATGTACGGCGAGGGCAGCGACGCCGAAGGCTATATGTACCAGGTCAGCAACGAAATTACCCTCGGCGAGACCGAAGATAAAATACTCAGCCTTGTGGAAAGCGTTGCGCGCAATATATTCGAACAGGAAAAGGCCGAGCGCGAGATGTTGAAGTCGGGCGAGCGGCGGCTGGAAGTAAAGGACAAGTGCCTGCGCGCCTACGGCATTGCCACCAACTGCGCCGTTCTGAGTTCGTTGGAGCTGGTGCGCCTTGCGGCCGACATAAAGCTGGGCATATGCCTGGGGTACATCCCCATCGGCTCCGTCGCCGTGGTAGACGACCTCGTCACCAGAATGCAGCCCTGCAATATGAACAGGTCTGCGGGCAGGGCATTGTCGCCCGACGAGCGCGACGCCTACCGCGCAGAGTACATTTCAACCCATTTGAAGCGCCTTGCAAGCGTGAGGTGAAAGTAATCCGTTCGCTGATTGCTCCTTACGACCGAGCGACTTACCCTTACATTGTCATTGACGCGATTGACCTTACGGTAACAATCGCTATTCCGTCGCTTCGCTCCTTACGACCGAAACGAACGAAGTGAGTGAAGCGGAGAAATCTCAAAATAAAAATATTACGGCGGGATTTCTCCGTGCGGGCTTCGCCCTTAGTCGAAATGACAATAATATAAGTTAAATGATTTTCGAAACTCTTATAAATCAAATCAACACCCCCGAAATTTTTGATTGAGCGGCACATATGCCGCAACTAACGCCTTCCCGAAAGGGGAAGAGGGAGGAATAGTAATATGGAAGAATACGGAAAATTCACTTCCAACCTTCTGGAAGTGATAGAAAAGGCCGAAAGCGCCGCCCAGCTTTACGGGAGCAGCTATATAGGCAGCGAACACATAGTTTTTGCAATGCTCAACACGCCCGACTGCACGGCGTGCAAGGTGCTTGAAATGTGCGGCGTCGAAGAGCCCGCGTTCCGCGCATACTTTGCCCGCTCGATAGACAGGCAGTCCAACATAAACGGCTTCACGCCGCGCACCAAGCATATGCTTATGCAGGCGGCAGAACTTGCCGTGGCAATCGGCGGCGACAACGCGCTTGCAGGAACGGAGCATATGCTCTCGGCGGTAATGGCCGAACCAAGCTGCCTTGCCGTTCGCATTTTCAACGCGCTGGGCGTAAACATCACCCGCCTTGCGGGCAGGCTCGAAGTCGTCCTGCGCGAAGGCCTTAGCGAGGAAGAGGAAGAAGAGGAGCAGAACCCCTTCGCTTCCTTCTTCTCGCAGTCGCCCAATATGGAAAAGAGGCGCCCTGCCGCCCGCGGCGAACGCAAGACCGATTCGCTCGGCGGCGAGATAGAAAAGTACGGCACCAACCTCACGCAGAAGGCGCGCGAGGGCAAAATCGACCCCGTAATCGGCAGAAAGAAGGAGATTGATAAAATAATACAGGTTCTCTCCCGCCGCACCAAGAACAACCCCGTGCTTATAGGCGAGCCGGGCGTGGGCAAGTCGGCCGTGGTCGAAGGCCTCGCCCAGGCAATCGTCAACAACCAGGTGCCCGACCTTTTGAAGAACAAAATAGTCTTTTCGCTCGACCTTGCAAGTATGGTTGCGGGCAGCAAATACCGCGGCGACTTCGAAGAAAGGCTTAAAAACGCCATAAACGAAGTAAAGACCAACGGCAACGTAATACTGTTCATAGACGAAATTCACCAGATAGTGGGCGCGGGCGCCACAAGCGACGGCAATATGGACGCGGCAAACATACTAAAACCTATGCTTGCGCGCGGCGAATTGCAGACGATAGGCGCGACCACGCTCGAAGAGTACAGAAAATATATCGAAAAGGACGCCGCCTTGGAGCGCCGCTTCACTCCCGTACAGGTTGACGAACCTTCCGTGGAGGACACGGTAGAAATTCTGCGCGGCCTGCGCGACAAGTACGAAGCCCACCACAAGGTGGTAATAACCGACGAGGCGATAATCGCCGCCGCAACGCTTTCAGACAGGTATATAACCGACAGGTACCTGCCCGACAAGGCCATAGACCTCATCGACGAGGCCGCCTCGCGCGCCCGCCTCAACAGTTACAACACCCCCGCGGCCGTAAAGGAGCTCGAAGACAAGTTGAAGCGCCTTACTATGGAAAAGACAAAGGCCGCCAAGGACGAAAATTATCAGCAGGCGCAGAAGCTCGTCGAAGAGATAAACGCCGTGCAGCAGCAGATAAACGACGCCAAAAAGGACTGGAAGGGCGGCGTGCAGACCAACGCGCCCTCTATCGGTTCAGACGAAATTGCCGATATAGTCAGCGGCTGGACGGGCGTGCCCGTAACCAAGCTCACCGAACAGGAGAGCGAAAAACTCCTTCACCTCGAAGAAAATCTTCATAAGCGTATAATCGGTCAAGACGAGGCCGTCTCGGCCGTGGCGCGCGCAATCCGCAGGGCAAGGGCGGGGCTCAACGAACCCAATAAGCCTATCGGCTCGTTCATATTCGTAGGCCCTACGGGCGTCGGCAAAACCGACCTTGCAAAGGCGCTTGCCGAGTGTATGTTCGGCGACGAAAAGCTGATGGTAAGGCTGGATATGTCGGAATTTATGGAAAAGCACACCGTCTCAAAGCTCATCGGCGCGCCCCCGGGATACGTCGGCTACGACGACAACAACGGCGGCCGGCTTACCGAAAAGATAAGGCGCAAGCCTTACAGCGTGGTGCTGTTCGACGAGATTGAAAAGGCGCACCCCGACGTGTTCAACATACTTCTGCAAATCCTCGACGACGGCAGACTTACCGACAGCAAGGGCAGGGTAATCAACTTCAAGAATACCATAATAATAATGACGTCCAACGTAGGCGCCAGCCAGATAAAAAAGATGTCCAACTTCGGCTTCCGTTCCGAGGATGACGACGGCTACGTGGATATGCGCGAAAACATTATGGACGCCCTGCGCGAGCAGTTCAAGCCCGAGTTTTTAAACAGGCTCGACGATATCATAATCTTCCGCAAGCTCACCCGCGAAGAGCAGGGCAGAATATGCGAAAAGATTATCGAGGGTCTGCGCGAAAAGCTGAAAGTAAAGTGCGTATCCTTAAAAATCACGCCTGCAGCTATGAATAAGCTGCTTGAAGAGGGTTACAGCGAAGAGTACGGCGCCCGCCCTATGAAGAGGGTGGTGCAGAAGCGCATAGAAGACAGACTCTCCGACGAAATTTTGGCGGGGCACGTTCTCCCCGGCGAGCTTGTAACGGTAGACGTGAACAAAGAGGGGTCGTTCTCATTCCGCTCGGAAGAGGCCAAGGCCTCGGAATAACGACCCGTAGGGGAACGCGGTCGAAAAATCTCAACCGCAACGAACGCACCATTACTTCTTGTCATTTCGACTAAGGGCGTAGCCCGCACGGAGAAATCTTAAAAAACTTGTCGGTATTTTTAAATAAAGCCGCAGTGGGCGCAGAAATTTTTTCTGCGCCCCCTGCGGCTTTTCAGCTTATATTATGCAAAAAATTTGTACGGTTATACAAAAAATCCGTACAGATATACTGCTTTATAAATTTAAAGCATTAAATTCAAAAATGTGTGCAATTATGTTTGATTTGCTTTGGAACTATGGTATAATATAATAAGTATTTAAATATTTTGTCTGTAAGGCCGCAGGGGGCGGCCGCTTTTGCAGATATTTTATAATATCTGTGCATTGGGTTTTTTTCAGTTTTTTTTAAGGAGTGGAAATGAGTATTTCAAAGAACTTTTTCAGCGCGATAGACGTGCTTTACGACGGCGCGCAGAACAAGCGCAAGTGTACCGAATTCAAAGACGTTGAATTTACCGAGGAAAAGGACATTGTCTACGACGATTCCGCGCCCGATGCTTGCAGGCTCGATATTTGTTACGTAAAAAATTCCGACGGCGCTTTCAGTCCCGCCGAACACATTCCCGAAGAGGGCGGCTATCCCGTAATTTTTTATATTCACGGCGGCGGCTTTATGGCAGGCGACAAGCGTTTCCGCCGCGCGCTTTCGCGCTGGTGCGCCACAATCGGATATTTCGTGGTCAATATAAATTACGGGCTTGCGCCCAAATACCGTTTCCCCCAGCCTCAGCGGCATACCGTTGCCGCGCTCAATTGGGTGGAGCGCAATGCCGAAAAATATAATCTGGATACCTCACGAATGGTGGTTGCGGGCGATTCGGCGGGCGGCTATTATGCGGCAATGCTCGCCTGCATATGCACCCACCCCGAAATTCAGCAAAAGCTCGGAATGAGCACGGGCGTAAAATTCAGTGCCGCGTGGCTCAATTGTGCCGTGTACGATATGGAACTGCTTGCCCACAGCAAGCTCGTGCTCAATCTCGGCGCGCGCACCTTTTACGATGCAACGGGCGCAAAGATAGAAGAGATAGAAAATTTTGCCTGGCGCGAGCTTTGCAGCGTGCCCGCACTCGTCGATAAAAACTTCCCCAAATCTTTCATAACGTATGCAAAAAAAGACGTTTTGTGCATAAACCAGGCAGATGGAATGCTCGAAGCTCTTGCAAAGGCGGGGGTGTATTTCGAGCAGTACCATACCTGTACGCTGGTTGCAAACCACTGTTTTTCGCTCACGTGGAAGGGCAAGTTTGCCGAAGAGAACAACCGCCTTGCCGCTGACTTTTTGAAGCGTTTCAAAGACGGCAAAATCTGATTTTTTATAACTTTTATTCAGTTCGTATATTTTATTTTCAGCAGTTTTGGGCGCCGCATTGTCTGCGGCGCCCAAAACTGCATTTTATGTCCGTCTGCCGTCGTTTTCGTCATTGTGCCGCCCGCGGGCAAATACACAATATATTGTGGTTGTTAAAAATTTACAAAACAAAATACGGAAAAATCCTTGACATTGTACCCATACTGTTGTTATAATCTATGCAGATACCGCAGATAGCCTGCGATATATAAATAGGCCCGTCGCAACTGACGAATAATACGCGGAGGCGCGCATTCAAACGGGGCAACCCGCCTGTGTGTAAATACCGCGGGGGAGTGGTCGGGCGTAAGGTTTTTTGTCGTTCGTCTGGGCAGTTTGGTCTTATCCTTAAAGGGGTAATGTTCAACCGCCCATTTTTTAACCTTTCGGCCGCCGTAATCGCGGCGCAATAAAAAAACGGCAAAGCAGGCGTAAGGTTTTAAAGGTCGGTTTATGAACGGAAGAATACATTCCTTTGAAAGTTTCGGCACGGTAGACGGCCCGGGCATACGCTACGTTGTGTTTATGCAGGGCTGCCCGCTGCGGTGCAAGTACTGCCACAATCCCGATACCTGGAACTTCGGCGGCGGAAGCGAATATTCCGCGGAAGAAGTCGCGCGCGGCGCGCTCAGGTATAAAAGGTATTGGCGGGGCGGCGGCGGGGTCACCGTATCTGGCGGCGAACCGCTCGCGCAGATAGATTTCGTCACCGAACTCTTCCGCCTTCTCAAAGAGGAGGGAGTGCACTGCGCCGTCGATACTTCTGGCATAACATTCAATCCGCAGAGCGCCGAAAGCGTGCAAAAGCATACCCGCCTTCTTGAATATTCCGACCTGTTTTTATTGGACATAAAGCACATCGACCCTTCGGGCTGTAAGGCCCTTACGGGTGCAGACAACAGAAACGAGCTCGCCTTTGCCCGCTTTCTTTCTGAAAGCGGCAAGGATATGTGGATAAGGCAGGTGCTCCTTCCGGGCGTGACCGACGGGGAAGAGAGTCTTTTGCGCACCCGCGACTTCATCGATACGCTTAAAACTGTGAAGAGGGTAGAGGTTTTGCCCTACCACACGATGGGCGAGGTAAAGTATAAAAACCTCGGCATAGATTATCCGCTCGCGGGGGTAAAACCTCCCGATAAAGAGAGCGTAGAGCTTGCAAAAAAAATACTCGGCGCGGCGCGTTGAATTTTCAATTGCCCCGCACATATGCCTTAAATAACGGCATAAAACATATATGCCGCAACTAACGGCAAAAAAATAATTAAAAAGAATTATGTCAGTCAACACACACAAAACATTTGAAGAGCGCGGCGTCTGCCTGGTTGAAATAGGCGGCTCGGCGTGCGCGGGCTGCCACCAGCTTATGCCCGCCGCAAGGGAGGCAGCGGCAAAGTTCGCAATTCCCTTCTATTACTTCGACGCCGAAGAGGCGCGCCCGCTGATTGAAGCGTGGCAGGTAAAAAGCGTGCCGTCACTGTATCTTGCAGACGAAGGCAGGCCGTTTGCCGAAGCCCACGGCTACCAACCGCAGGAAATACTCGAAATCTGGATAGAATATAAGTTACAGGAGCATAAAAATGGAAAATAAGTTTGCAGGCCGCCCCGAATGGGAAGGCTTTGTTTCAGGCAAGTGGAGCGACGACGAAGTCAACGTGCGCGACTTTATCCAGCGCAACTATACCCCCTACGAGGGAGGGGAAGAATTCCTCGCGCCCGCGACCGAGGCCACCAAAAAGCTGTGGGACGAGGTTCTTGAACTCTCCAAAAAGGAGCGCGAAGCGGGCGGCGTTCTGAATGCCGATACCTCCATAGTTTCCACGCTCACCTCGCACGGGGCGGGCTATATAGATAAAGACCTCGAAAAGATAGTCGGTTTGCAGACCGACGAGCCCTTCAAGCGCTCGTTGCAGCCCTTCGGCGGCATAAAGATGGCCGAACAGGCGCTCAATATGTACGGCTACGAAATCGACCCCGAGGTCAAAGGAATTTTCACCAAATACCGCAAAACGCACAACGACGGCGTATACGACGTATACACCCCCGAAATGCGCCTTGCCCGCCGCGCGCATATCTTGACGGGCCTGCCCGATACCTACGGCAGGGGCAGGATAGTGGGCGACTACCGCCGCGTGGCGCTCTACGGCACCGACTATCTTGTAAAGTGCAAAGAGAGGGACAAGCTCAATTTAAACGGCGATATGACGCCCGACAAGGTGCGCGACAGGGAAGAGATTTCAGAGCAGATAAAGGCGCTCAAAAATCTTGCCAAGATGGCGGCGCTGTACGGCAAAGACATCACCCGCCCCGCGGCAAACGCGGAAGAGGCGGTGCAGTGGCTCTACTTCGGCTACCTCGGCGCGGTAAAGGAACAGAACGGCGCGGCGATGTCGATAGGCCGCAACTCGACATTCCTCGATATCTATATCGAGCGCGACTTGAAGCGCGGCACCCTCACCGAAGAGCAGGCGCAGGAGATAATCGACCAGTTCATAATGAAGCTGCGCATAGTAAAGTTTATGCGCATAAAGGAATATAACGAGCTGTTCTCGGGCGACCCCACGTGGGTAACCGAATCAATCGGCGGTATGGGCGTAGACGGCAGAACGCTGGTAACCAAAAACTCCTTCCGCGTGCTTCACACGCTCGAAAATTTAGGCCCCGCGCCCGAACCCAACCTCACGGTGCTGTGGTCAACCCGCCTTCCTTCAAACTTCAAAAAGTACTGCGCAAAGGTCTCTATCGCAACCTCGGCAATCCAGTACGAAAGCGACGATTTGATGCGCCCCGAAATGGGCGACGACTATTGCATAGCGTGCTGCGTAAGCTGTATGCGCGTCGGCAAGGATATGCAGTTCTTCGGCGCGCGCGCAAACCTTGCAAAGTGCGTGCTGTACGCCCTCAACGGCGGCGCAGACGAGCTGTTGAAGGATAAGGCAACGGGCAAGCCCTTGCAGGTTTCGCCCCGCTTTATGCCCGTCCTCGGCGACGGCGCGCTCGACTTCGACGACGTAATGTCCAAGCTCGAACAGATGATGGACTGGCTTGCCGGCCTCTACGTCAACACCCTCAACGTCATTCACTATATGCACGATAAGTACTGCTACGAGGCGTTGGAGATGGCGCTGCACGATACCAACGTTCACCGTTTCTTCGCAACGGGCGTTGCGGGACTTTCTTGCGCGGCAGACTCGCTCTCGGCTATAAAGTATGCAAAGGTATACCCCGTCCGCAACGAGGACGGCATTATAACCGACTTTAAGATAGAGGGCGACTATCCCAAGTACGGCAACAACGACGACAGGGTAGACCAGCTTGCCGTATGGCTTGTAAAGACCTTTATGACCAAGATAAAGAGCCACACCACCTACCGCGACAGCGAGCCCACAATGTCGGTGCTCACCATAACGTCCAACGTGGTATACGGCAAAAATACGGGCAACACGCCCGACGGCAGAAGGGCAGGCCAGCCCCTCGCGCCCGGCGCAAACCCTATGCACGGCAGAGATAAAAACGGTGCGCTCGCCTCGCTCGAATCTGTGGCAAAACTGCCCTACGAATATTCGCGCGACGGCATATCCAACACATTCTCCGTAACCCCCGGTTCCCTCGGCAAAAATTAAAAAGGAGCGGCAATATGCCGCAACTAATGCAGGATATTTGTAATCGGCGCAATTGCACATCTTCAAATTTTGTCATTTTGACCGAGCGAAAATTCCATATCCCCCGTCATTTCGACCGAGCGTAAGCGAGCGGAGAAATCTCAATTATAAAACATTCAGAATTAAAAAATTAAGGAGTAATATTATGGCAGCAAAATCAGACAGAGTAGATAACCTTGTAAATATGATAGATGCCTACGTAGAGGACGGCGGACATCACCTCAACGTAAACGTGTTCAACCGCGAAACGCTGTTAGACGCGCAGGCCCATCCCGAAAAGTACCCTCAGCTTACGGTAAGGGTATCGGGCTATGCAGTGAACTTCAACAAGCTCACCAAAGAGCAGCAGGACGACGTAATCTCGCGTACCATACACGAAAGCCTGTAATATCCCGTGTTTAAAGCCTTATATTGCGGCGCACTTTGCCGCAAATAAAGGTATATCGGTAAAAAAGTCCCGCCCCGCGGCGCAAAAAACTTTGCGCCGCGGGGCGGTTTTTCATTTTTTATTTGAACAACAAATAAGCCTTCTATTAAATTTTTATTCTTACTTCAACTTTGCGCCGCATTTTTCGCAGAACTTGCCGTCTTTAACCTTTTCGCCGCAAACGGGGCAAGTTATGGTGAGTTCGCCGCCGCAGTGACGGCAGAATTTTGCGTCGTCTGCGTTGCCTTTGCCGCAGTGCGGGCAAATATTTTCTTCTGTGCCTTTAACTGCGCCCGCAATGGCGCTTACGGCGGGCGTAATTTCTTCGCCCGCTTCATTTATTACCGGTACAGATTCGTTTTTAACGTAGCGGGAAAGTTCTCTTCTGTATCCCATAAGGCAAATCATTCCGCCTATGCCGAGCATAGGCAGCCCTGCCATCAGTCCCCAGAAAAGCGAAGGCATTTCTCCGTTCTGTGTAGAGATTATCATATCAACAAATCCCATAATTGCCAGGCCTAACCCGCATAGCGCAACAACAGGGCCTACTATTTTGAGTATCTTTTTCGTCTTTTCGTGCTTTAAGTTCTTGTTGTCGTTATCGTTCATATTTCCCTCCTTGCAAACATTATATCATATGCCCGTGTTCAAGTCAATGGCGGCTTTTAAAGGCGATTTATAATACTCCGTCTTTCAAAAGCGCGTAAATATGCAAGCAAAAACGGCAGTGCAGGCGAAGGGCATACAAAAAAACGCCGCAGGCGCGCGGGGCTTGTTTGTCCCGCGCGCCTGCGGCATATATAACGTAGCGTATCCGCAATAATTTTTTTACTTCGTTCTTCCCACGTTCACGTTGTCGCACTCGCGCGAGCGCAGGCTCTTTACGGGGTGTTCGCCGTCCTGATAGCGGTAGTCCTTGCCCCACGTCTTAATCGCCTTTTCAATCACGAGGTGCGAAGGCGCCCTTGTACCGTCCGATAAAAACTTCTCCTGGAAGGTGAAAAAGCGGTAATCGTCGGGCAGGCGCGAAAGTTCGCAATAGCCTTCGTCCTTCATTGTCAGCGTAATCGTCTCTTTGAGTACCTTGCGTATATACTCCTTGTTTGAACCGAGTTTTAAAAGGCGGGGGAACTCGCCGCTGCCCACAACTTCTTCATAGCTCTTCTTTTCGTACTTTTTCAAAAGCGCCGCGGCCGTTTTCAGGTGCGCTGTTTCCATTTTATAGTGCTCCATCCATATGCGCTTAATATTTTCGTCGCTTTCGTCCTCATACATAGAATAATACAGCCAGCACTCTGTGTACTCGTGCATCACCCACATTTCAAGCCAGCTCGTGTTGGGGTCTTTCAGGCTCTCGTACTGCGTCACGTGCGCCTCTTCAATCATCGCAATTTCGGCATACAGCCTGCGCCCCAAATCGTTCTTATACCACTGCGCAATGTTCATATAATAGTTCATAGTCTGCTGTTCTGCGGCGGTTATTGTGTTCACCACCAGCTTGCTGTAAAGGTCGGCTGTCTTGCAGTATATGTGCGGCTTTACTTCGTCCGCAGGGAAGCGGTGTTCGGCAATGGTGGGGCGGCCGGGCATAATTTCGGTAAACTTGCCCACCAGCATATCGGCGTCTATGCCCTTGTCCATCTTCAAAAGGTTTGCGTAGCGGTAAAGGTGGTCAAAGTCCTCCAAAAGCGCAAAGTTGAGCGCCTTTATGTTGTTTTCGTCCTTTTCGTGAATGGCGAGGGTGGCGGTAAGGTCAACGGCAAGCTGTTCGTAACCTATCGTAGTTTCCAATATGCTCTCGCTTATCGGCTTCAAACAGCTTATGCGCTTCTGTTGTTGCTGTTCCTGCCTGCGCACTACGGCAAGCGCCTGCTTCACTTCGGGAATATCGCAGTGCCTTGCAAATTGGTGCATAAACCAGGCCGACTCAAACTCCGTGCCGTTCATAAGTATTACGCGCGTCTTGGTGTAGGGCGAGGTCTTTTCCTTGTTGTAGCTCTTGGGGTACATCTTTTTCAGCGGTAAAAAGTTGTTTTCAAGCGATTTGCTTCTCTCTTTAAAAGGGTTCATAAAAATCGTCCTCCGCGCACTATTTTTGCCATAATTTTTGCCGTTTAACCTCAGAACATCGCATTTTTGCACGCAAAAGGCAAAAAATTTACAATAACCCTGCCTGCCGCAGATGTTTTTATATAAAAATCGGGTGCGGGGCGCAAAATTTTTGCGCCCCGCACCCGATTGCCTTATGATGCGGTTATTTATTTTTAATAAACTTTCTCAGGTTTTCAGGCACTTTGTCTTTCGGGTAGTTTTCCATTGCCGCCGTCGTGCCCTCTTCCTGTGCCGTCTTGTAATACCAAACCTTATAGTCCAGCATTTTAAGGTGCTCTTCAAGCTCGGCAATCTGCTTTTTCACGCTCTCGCGCTGCCGCTCCAAAATTTCCAGCCTTTCGCCAATCGTCCCGTCGCCGCGCGCCGTGCATTCAATAAACTGCCTTATGCCCTTAATCGGCATTCCCGTGCGCTTCAAACATTCAATAAGTTTAAGCCAGTCAAGGTCGCTGTCCTTGAACATTCTTATGCCGCCTTCGCTGCGCTCAACAAACGGCAAAAGCCCCTCCTTGTCGTAATAGCGCAGGGTGGAGGGAGCCACGTTCAACATCTTTGCCGCGTCGCCAACGGTGTATACCATAATTTTTTTTCTCCGATTTTTAAAAAAAGTATTGACTTAAAGTATAGTTTAACTTGTATAATATAAATATACTTCATATGTAAGTATACCGCTAAACATTTTGTTTGTCAATGCAATTTATTTTATTTTTGTATACGCGCAAATAAAACGGTGCAAATATATGCAAATACGCAAATAAAACTATTCAGTAGAGGGGTTTTTATATGGATAAAGAAGCAATGAACAAAGATTTGGGCGGCGGCGCGGTGTTCCCCACAGGTCCCCTCAACACGGCTTTTGCAAAGTATTTCATCGGCAACAGCTATCTTCAAATGCTCACCACCGAGCGCGTTCCTATCGGCAACGTGGTTTTTGAACCAGCCTGCCGCAACAATTGGCACATTCATCACAAGGGCGGGCAGATACTGCTTGTGACGGGCGGCGAAGGCTGGTATCAGGAGTGGGGCAAGCCCGCGCAAAAACTGCACGCGGGCGACGTGGTAAACATACCGCCCGAAGTAAAGCATTGGCACGGCGCGGCCAAGAACAGTTGGTTTGCCCACCTCGCGGTGGAAGTCCCCGCCGATGGCGCCTCGAACGAATGGCTTGAACCCGTCTCCGACGAAGAGTATTCAAAGCTTGGCTAAAAAACAACTCAGCTCACACGGCATTTTCAGAATACCTCCTATAAAATCATTCTCG
>URMT01000036.1 GCA_900549005.1 uncultured Eubacteriales bacterium
ATTCCCCGCGCCGCGCCGCATACATATATAAAACGATTTAAACTGTTCACATCAAGGTCTGTTGCGGCATAAAATTTTCCGCGAACAGCCGCGCGCTCAACGCTTTCAGTTTTTCAAGAGCGGCCGGGCGGTCGGTTTCCAGCAGATTTTTTACGCTGTTTTCCGCATAGATGAGGTCCATTTTCCAGAAGGCGCGGCAGACGGCGCTCAGCTTTCCGAACAGCGCGCACTCTTCCTGCGTAAAAGGGCGGACCAGGTTGTATCCGCGCAGAAATTCTGTAAGTATGGCGCGGGAATATTCCTCCGTCAGCTCTTCGGGATAGTCCATCAGTCTGCTTTCGTATACCGCCTGCATTGCGGCATCGAGAAACAGAACGTTGTCGCCGCAACGGTTGAAGTCGAACACGCCGACCCCGCCGCCTTCCACAAACAGATTTTCACAGCTTACGTCGCCCTGCACCGCATATCTTTTGCGCGACTTCATGCGCGATAATTCGCCCATATATGCCGCGTAAACGCGCTCTGTACGCGCCCACAACTCATTCTCTTCGGGGAAATATGTGGTAAATTTTTTAAATTCGGCGAACGAAAAGAGGTCGTTTTCGCCGAGCGGGTCAAAGAGCACGGGACAATCGACGTGGCAGTCACGCTCCTCTGAAATATTGTGCGATTTTGCAAGCATTGCGCCCGTTTTGAAGGCGATATCGGGCGTAACCGCACGCACCTGCCCGCCGCAAAACCGTTCGCAGGTTACAAGCAGGTCGTAACCGCATACGGCATATTCACTTACATACTTTCCGGCGCACGTATAAAAGCGCGCCGTGGGCACACCGCCGCGCATTAGTTCCTGCGAAAACTCGGTCTGTTCTTCAATGAGCCTCGCGGTCACGTCCTCTTCGTTCCTGAATTTTAAAACTACGGGTTCGCGGTCGTCGAAGGCACATTTTACAATTATGCGCGCGCTTTTGCCGTCGGTGTAGTTATACCGAAGGAGCTCATTCACCTCGCCTAAGGTTCCGTATATCGAATAACCGCGCAGTACTTTCTGTATGCAATCGGGCGTTATTTCGGGCATATGCGCCATTCTTTTGCTCCGCCCCTCAGTTCTTGCCCGTGCTGCCGAAGCCGCCCTCGCCGCGGGCCGTTTCTGAAAGCTCGTCCTTTTCTTCGAACACAGCCGTGATATACGGGGTTATTACGAGCTGGGCGATTCTGTCGCCGCAGGATACGGTGCGCTCCTCGCCCGAATGGTTGAAGAGGGCGACCTTCACCTCGCCGCGGTAGTCGCAGTCGACCACGCCAACCTTGTTTGCGGGGGCAAGCCCCTGCTTTGTGGCAAGGCCGCTGCGCGCGTAAATGAGGCCCGCGTAGCCCACGGGGAGTTCGAGCGCAATGCCGGTAGGGATTACGGCCGTCTGCCCCGCGCCTATCTTCACGTCCCCGTCGAGGCAGGCATACAGGTCTGCGCCCGCGGCAAATTTGCTGCCGTATACGGGTATTTTTGCGTTGCCGCTCAGTTTTTTGATGCCGATATTCATTGCTTTCACTCCCGATAAAAATGTAATTGAACGGGGCATATTGCCGCCCCAATTTATTTTTTATGCCGTAATTTTGCCTGCTTTGTCACTTGTTGCCCTTTGTCTTTACATACCTCAAAAGGGTTTTGCCGTTCTCCCTTTCGGAAGTCACAAACTTCATTCCGAGGCTTCTTGCAAGTTTTAAAGAGGCTTCGTTCCTTTCATCTATACCCGCCGTGACGGAAAAAGCTCCGAGTTCAGTAAAAGCGTGGTCGAACGCCGCGCCTACCGATTCGCAGGCATACCCCATACCGCGATAATCTTTATTGAATATCCAGCCCGCTTCGAGCTGCCTTTCGCCGCACGGTTTGAGCATTATATACCCTATTAACCTGCCGCTGTCTTTCAGCTCGACGGCCACATACGCGTTTTTATTGCCGACGCACGTTTCATTAAGGAATTTCACCGTCTTTTCGCGGCCGAAGGCGGGCTCTATATACTGCATAGTCTGCCCGTCGCCCAGAATTTCATAGAGCGCGTCGGCGTCGCCGGGCACAAAGCCGCGCAGGTAAGTCCTGTCGGTCTCCGCCACCATCTGAACGAGTTCGTCCCTTTCAAGCGACTGGCGGACGAGAATTATGCGCTGGTTGGAAGAGCCGCGGAACAGAAGGTCGGGATTTTTGAGTTCTTCGACGAACCTGCCGTCAACGAGCACGTCTATGCATCTTAAAAGGCGCATAGTGACTTCGGGATTGCCCTTTTTGCCCGTCAGAAGGTCGGCCTCGAAATCGTAGCCCGTATAAGCCCATACCGATTTATTTGGATAGGCGCGCTTCAAACGCTCCATAAAATCGACGAGCGCGAGCTGGTTTTCGGGCTCGAAGGGGTCGCCGCCCAAAAGGGAAAAGCCCTTGATGTAGTCGGGCTCCATCCCCTTCAAAATTTTATCTTCTTCCTCTTTGGTGAAGGGATGGCCGTATTCAAAGCTCCACGTTTCGGGGTTGAAGCAGTTTTTGCAGTGGTTGCGGCAGCCGCTTACGTACAATGAAACGCGCACCCCGGGGCCGTTTGCGATATCGTAATATTTTATAGTAGCGTAATTCATAAAACACCCTTTTAGGCATTGTTTTTATTAACGGAAAGCGCGGCGCGCATATTTTTCGCATATGCGCGCCGCGCGTTAAAAATTTTTTACCTTATTAAAGGCATTTACTAACTTCATAGAAGCAAGTAAGACAAGGAGCGTGCGGAACGTTGCGAAGGAGCTTACTTTGACGTAAGTGACTGAGCAAACCCGTAAGCACAACAAAGTAATGCGAAGCATATACGCGGCCAGAACAAGCTATTACTAACTTCATAGAAGCAAATAGTCACGCAAGCGCCATCAGTTAAAATAAATTTTTGGCGCAAGCAGGGTTTCCCTGCGCCAGCGCGACTCAATTTGCCGCGCAAGCGGGCTCACCGGAAGTGAATTCGCGCGACTATATATTCGGGGGCCCTTAAAAGTCGCGCGAAGAGAAACCTGGTTTCTCAAATCACGGAATTTTTCGTGCGCGGCCCGCGCGAAAAATTCGTGAGCTTACAAGTGCAGCACCCTTGCCTTTATCTCCTTGGTCTTACCCACATTCCAGAAGTTTTCGCCGAGATAGCCGCACGTTCTGCGCGTTACGTTCATCTTGCGCTGGTCCTTGTTGTGGCAGATGGGGCACTCCCACTCGTTGTCGTCGTTGATGATAATCTCGCCGTCGAAGCCGCACACGTGGCAATAGTCAGACTTGGTGTTGAATTCGGCGTACTGGATATTGTCGTAAATAAACCTTACGACGTCCTCCATCGCGGTGAGGTTGTTGCGCATATTGGGTATCTCTACGTACGAGATTGCGCCGCCCGAAGATATCTTCTGGAACTGGCTTTCAAACTCGAACTTGTGGAAGGCGTCGATGTGCTCGCGCACGTCTACGTGGTAAGAGTTGGTGTAGTAGCCCTTGTCGGTGACGTCCTTTATGGTGCCGAAGCGCTCTTTATCTATGCGCGCAAAGCGGTAGCAGAGCGATTCTGCGGGGGTGCCGTAGAGAGCGAAGCCTATGTTGGTCTCCTTCTTCCACTTCTCGCAGTGGTCGCGGAGGCAGTTCATTACTTTAAGCGCGAAGGCAAGGCCCTTTTCGGTAGTGTGCGATTCGCCCGTCATAAGTTTTGTAACTTCATAGAGGCCTATATATCCGAGAGATATCGAGGAGGAGCCGCCGAAGAGATATTTATCTATCTTTTCGCCCTTGTCGAGGCGGGCTATCGCGCCGTACTGCCAATGTATGGGAGATACGTCGGAAGATACGCCCATCAGCGCGTTGTGGCGCACCATAAGCGCGTCGAAGCAGAGCTGCAACCTCTCTTCCATAAGGTTCCAGAACTTCTCTTCGTCGCCCCTTGCGAGTATGCCTATCTGGGGAAGGTTGATGGATACGACGCCCTGGTTGAAGCGGCCTTCGAACTTATAGTTGCCGTTTTCATCCTTCCAGGGAGAGAGGAACGAGCGGCAGCCCATAGGCGAGAATACGTTGCCTTCGTAATTTTCGCGCATCTTCTTTGCCGAGATATAGTCGGGGTAGAGGCGCTTGGAAGAGCACTTTACCGCAAGTTTGGTGAGGTAGTCGTACTTGCCGCCCTTTAAGCAGTTGTTTTCGTCGAGAACGTAGACCAGCTTGGGGAACGCGGGGGTTACGTATACACCCACCTCGTTCTTTATACCCTGATAGCGCTGGCGCAGAATTTCCTCTATTATCATCGCGTTTTCTTCGATATAGGGGTCGTCGGGCTTTAAATAGAGGAAGAGCGTGACGAAGGGCGACTGTCCGTTGGTCGTCATCAGCGTGTTAATCTGGTACTGTATGGTCTGAACGCCCGCTTTGAGCTCGTCTTTGAGGCGCATATCCACAAACTTGTCCTTCTCTTCCTTGCTTATGGTATCGCCGAACTGCTCGTCGCACTGCCTCATATACTTTTCCTTCGTCTTGCGGAGGTACTTGCCGAGGTGCGCCATATTGACGGACTGGCCGCCGTACTGCGAGGAGGCGACGGAGGCTATTATCTGCGTTACTACCGTGCAAGCAACCTGGAAAGACTTGGGGCTTTCAATCATCTTGCCGTTCATAACGGTGCCGTTGTCGAGCATATCCTGTATGTTGATGAGGCAGCAGTTGAAAATGGGTTGCAGGAAATAGTCTGCATCGTGGAAGTGAATTGCGCCTTCGTCGTGCGCCTTCGAGATGTATTCGGGCAGGAGTATCCTGCGGGTAAGGTCCTTTGAAACTTCGCCCGCAATAAGGTCGCGCTGGGTGGAAGCCGTGCGCGCGTTCTTGTTGGAATTTTCCTCCATTACGTCCTTGTTGGCGTTACGGATGAGCGAGAGTATGCTCTCGTCGGTGGTGTTGGCCTTCCTTACGAGGGCACGCTCGTAGCGGTAGAGAATGTATGACTTCATAAGCTGATACTTTTGAAGTTCCATCAGCTTCTCTTCCACCATATCCTGAATGTCCTCGACCAGAAGGCGCGCCCTGTGGCGGGACGAAATGTCGTCCACAATGGCGGTTATCTGCTCGTCGGTGATTCTGTCTTCAAAGTCCACCGACTCGTTCGCCTTGCCGATGGCCACGGCTATCTTGCTGCCGTCGAAATCGCACGTCGTGCCGTCCCTCTTTATAACTTTCATAAAATTTCCTCCTTAACAAGCGCCTCTTGCGCACCTGTATATATCTAAGGTTACTTGCAATAATCAAGCGGCCGCAGAGGGCCGCGCCCTGAATTTTTTTGCCGACCGGAAAAAAGAAAAAACTGCCCCTTCGGCGAACACTTACATTATACTGCATATATTGTATTCTGTCAATAGCAAAAACACAATATCTTGTATTAGAAAATGTTATAGAACTTTTCGGCAACAACTTTGGAAAAGCGTGCAGACAAAATTTTAGAAAGCCGCACGCGCCGCAATGCGCGCAGCAGGCCGTACGGCGGGCAGGCCGCCGAAACGGACAAAAAAGTTCTCGCTCCGCGCCTTTATTCCGACGCAACAGAAATCAGTATACCCTATCGTCCGCCGCAAAGTCAAGCACGGCGACACAATATATTGTATGTTTTTTTATAACAAACGCAAAATGGCGGCAATCTGCCGTTTTGGCTCAAAGTCGGCGCGTTTTATCTTATTTTGTACCGATTGTTGAAAACTTTTTACAATTGCACCCGTTTGGGCGCAGGCCGCCTATGTTAATTGCTTACACGCAATGAAAACTTTGCAAGAAAACAAAAGACGGCGAGATGCCCGACGCGTTGCGCGGCAAATTGCGCACGTATAAAAATAAAATAAAATTTAATTAAATAAATATAAAATTAAAATAAATTATTTTATTAAAATAAATAATTATTTTTTGCTGATTTTTAATTTATTTTTTATCGCAGAATTGCGCAAAAAAAAGCGAATACCGCGGCACATATGCCGCGGTATTCGCTCAAAATATCAACCCTGTTCAAAACAGATTGAAAATAAAATAAATAATTCAAATAAACTGTGCCAGGCGGGAAATATCCAGCTTCCATTCGCCTATTTTATTGCGGCGGATATGGTCGGCATTTGCCGCGCCCAACGCGGCGCGCATCTGCGCGTAGGTGCAGCCGTTCACCTTCATAAAATGTTCTTCGGCGGCGCGCGCGTCGCCTTTGAGTTGCGTTCTGCCGATGTGAATTGCCGCGTGGCAGGCGGGGCAGACGGCAATTATATCTTTGAGCCGCTGGACGGCGTTTTCTTCGTCGTACTCCCACCTTTCGTGCGCTTCCAGCCGCTTTGAGGGCGCGCCGCATATCATACACCTGCCGCCCGCGCGGGCATACGCCTTTTTGCGCACGGCGTCCCACTGCCGGGGCGAGAGAAGCGAGCGCAGGTTTGAATACCAGCACCCGTCGGGTACCATTTCAAAGTTGAGTCTATATTCCATAATTCCGCCTTATATGTTTTACAGCCGCGCCGATTAAAGCATAAGCTGTGCTTATACAATACGCTTATTTTGACCTTGCGCGGGCAACGGCGCTCTTCCAGCCGCCGAGCAGCGATAAGCGGCGCTCTTCGTCCATAGCCGGAGAAAACGTGCGCTCTGCCGCGCTGAGTTTTTTGAGCTCGTCCACGCCCGACCAGAAGCCCGAAGCAAGCCCCGCAATGTACGCCGCGCCGAGGGAGGTCACCTCTGTGACGGCGGGACGCACCACCGTGCAGTCCGAGATATCGGCCTGAAAACCCATCAAAAAGTTATTTGCGCTGGCGCCGCCGTCTACCGCAAGCCGCGTAAGCCGCGTCCCCGAGGCCGCCTCCATTGCGCGCAGAACGTCGTTCACGCGGTAGGCTATACCCTCCAACACCGCCCTTACCACGTGTTCTTTTCGCGCGCCGCGCGTTATTCCGCTTAAAATGCCGCACGCGCCGCCGTCCCAGTAGGGCGCGCCGAGTCCGTTGAACGAGGGCACGAAATATAGCCCCGCGCTGTCTTTTACCCTTTCGGCGAGTTCCTCGGTTTCGGACGCCGACGAGATTATTCCCAGCCCGTCGCGCAACCACTGCACGGCCGCGCCGCCGATGAATACCGAACCTTCGAGCGCGTAAGCGGGCGCCCCGTCAGCCGAAGCGCACAGCGTTGTAATCAGCCCTTCGCCCTCGGGGCACTTACTGCCCGCGTTCATCAGAAGGAAACAGCCCGTGCCGTAGGTGTTTTTTGCGTCGCCCTTATCAAGGCAGAGATGCCCGAACAGCGCGGCCTGCTGGTCGCCCGCCACGCCGCGTATGGGGATTTCACCGCCGAAGAAACGGGCGTCGGTCACGCCGAAGTCGCCTCCGCAGGGCCTCACCTCGGGCAGCATACGCACGGGAATGTTAAAGAGGCGCAAAAGCTCTTCGTCCCACCGCATTGTGTGTATGTTAAAAAGCATCGTGCGCGCGGCGTTGGTGTAGTCGGTGGCGAACACCTTTCCGCAGGTCAGCCGCCATATCAGGTAGGTATCCACCGTGCCGAACAGAAGCTCGCCGCGCTCCGCCCGCTCCCTTGCACCGGGGATATTACTGAGTATCCATTCGAGCTTGGTGGCCGAAAAATAGGCGTCGGGCAGAAGCCCCGTGCGCCCGCGCAGAAAGCCATAGAGGCCCGCGGATTTCAGCTCTTCGCACCGCTTTGCCGTGCGGCGGCACTGCCACACTATGGCGTTGCACACGGGCTTGCCCGTGGCCCTTTCCCACACGATTGTGGTTTCGCGCTGGTTGGTTATGCCGAGCGCGGCTATATCGGAAGGGCGCGCTCCCGCCCTTTCCATAGCGACGTCGGCCGCGCGGAGCGTAGAAAAGAACAGCTCTTCGGGGTCGTGTTCCACGAGCCCGGGGGCGGGATAAATCTGCGGTATCCCCCTGCCGTAACTTTGAACAATTTTGCCTGACCTGTCGAACAGCACCGCTCTGGTGCTGGTTGTGCCCTGGTCGAGGGCGAGAACGTACTTCATACAACCCCTCATCGTCGCGCAAGCGCGTAAATAAGTATAGCTTTAATATTATATATCGCGCGCGGCGCGTTGTCAACGGCGGATTTTTTAAAGAACGCCCCCTTCGTCATTTCGACTAAGGGCGCGCCCGCACGGAGAAATCTCTTGCTGCCAATTTGTTTTTTGAGATTTCTCCGCTCGCTTACGCTCGGTCGAAATGACAAAATAAAAGTGCGCGCGGGCGGCGCGGAACGGTAAATTTACAAAATATTAACTTTTATTAAATTAAAATTTAACGAAGTGGCTATAATATACGGGCGTGAGGAAGAAAATACAGCTTCCTCCCATAAAAAATCGGGAAGTTTATACAGATTTTATAATTGTTTTATAATTATTTTATAAACGCGTCGTATATTTGGAATAAAGAAAAATAAAATATGAGAGGTTTATATGGAGAATGCAGGCACCGCCGCGGAAGAACTTGAAAATATTCCCGCGGAAAAGGCAGAAAAGACGAAAAAGGAAAGAAAACCGCTGTATATCTTCGATTACGACGTAAGGTACTTTATTGTAGGGATGATTGTGTTCGCCTTCTTCGGCTTCTGCGCCGAAAATGCGGGCAGAATGGTGACCAAGCACATATTCGACTGCCGCCACCAGCTGCTGCCGTTTTTGTTTGCCTACGGAATAGCCCTGCTCGCCGTGTACGGGCTGATGGGCACGCCCGACGATTTGAGATTCTTCAAATTCCGCTTTTTCAAAAATAAAAATTTAAAGACAAAGATACTTTCGCACGTAATATATTTTTCGGTGATATTCGTATTCATTCTGGGCGGCGAAATAGCCGTGGGAATGTTATACGAAAAATTTGCGGGCGTGATACTTTGGGATTACAGCAACATACCCACGCACATAACGCGCTACACCAGCATTATAACCACGCTGCTGTACGGCGGCGGCGTATACCTTTTGATGGCGTTCGCCTTCAAGCCGATGATGAAGCTGATTATGAAGATGGGCACCAAGGCGGCGACGATTGTTGACTGTACGCTGGGCGTGGCGATTGTAATCGATTTTCTTGTTATGCTGATAATAACCTTCGCCACGGGCAGCGCGCCCGAATATTGGTCGGTCGCGTGGTGACGCATAAAAACAACCCACACACAGCACCACGCTGCTGATTTTTCAAGTTTTCATTACCTCCTAAAAACACACCGCGCCGCTTTAAAAAAGCGGCGCGGTGTGTTTTTATTGGCTTAATTTTTTATGTTGCGCGGCACATATGCCGCAACAAACTACATTAAAGCACCGACAAATCGAAGTATTCGTCGAGACAGGCGCGGGTGTTCAAACACATCTCTTTGAACAGCGCGCGGCTTTCTTCCATAGAGAGGCCGTCGCACAGGGCCTGGTTGGCGAACGAGAGGTATATTTTGCCGAGGTCGCGCTCCTTTATGCCCTCGTAGCAGACGTCGATATTTACGCAGGCGCGGTACACCATATTGCACACCGCCGCGGGTAGAGGACGCGCCGTGACGGGCTTTACCTGACCGTTTGAAAATACGCAGTTTGTTTCGACAATCGAGCCCAAAGGCATCTGCGGCATCTGCCCGAGGTTGGGCATATTTACGTTGGAAACCACCGTCTTGAAGCCCATTATGGCCTTCATCAGCTCAACCGCCTCCTCCTGCGATTTGACTACGGGAAACTTCTTCCTCCCCTCCGCCATCTCTATCGTTTCGGCAATGCGCTCGCTCTGCTGCCTTTCGCGGTAGTCCACGGTTGTGAGGTTGAAAAGCCAGCTTTTCACCGTTTGCGGGTCTTTGAGATACCAGCCCGACGGCATAAATTCGGCGAGGTGCCTGTCGCCCGCGGCGGCAAGGGCGCCGTACTTGTTGAATAAGTCCATCTTCACCTTGTTGCCGTAGCAGAACGGGTCGGTTAAAAAGTCGAACCTGCCGTGCCCCTCCTGTTCGCAGTAGCCCTCGTTATAGAACCGCCTTTCAAACTCGGGTATGAGGGCGAGCAGGTCGATATTTTTGTAACGCGCCTCGGTTATCCACGTAAAGTGGTTTACGCCGCACGCGTCGGTATATATGCGGCTGCGGTGAACTTCTTCGCCCAGTATTTCCTTCAAGGCGCAGCACAGAAATTCCTGCGCGTGGAATACCTCGTGGCAGCAGCCGAACGCCTTTATTTCAGGGAACACGTCGTACAGCGTCTTTACGCAGATGCTCATCGGGTTGGTGAAGTTAATTACCCACGCGTTCGGGCAAATCTGCGCGATTTTGCGGGCGAAGCCTTCGTAAAGCGGCACGGTGCGCATTGCACGGAGTACGCCGCCGGGGCCTGCGGTATCGCCTACGGACTGATATATTCCGTACTTTTCGGGCGCGTGCACGTCGGAGCGCATCTCTTTGAACGTGCCGGGCAGAATGGATATCACCACGAAGTCGGCGCCCGCGAGCGCGCCGTCCAAATCTTTGTATACCCTGTATTCAAACCTGGATTTTGCGGCGGGGTCGGCATTGATATAGCCTCCTATCGCGGCATTGCGCTCCGCCGCGGGGATATCTATGTCGTAGAGCGCCATTTCGCCGCCCAGTCCCTCTGCCACGGCCAGGTCAGACATAAACACCCTCGCCCACATTTTACTGCCGCCGCCTATATAGGCAATTTTGATTTTTTGCATAGTTATCCCCCCCCATTAAAATTTCAGTTGCGCTATAAAAAAGATTTGAACATTTTGCGCGTTGCGCAAAATTTGAGATTTCTCCGCTTCACTCACTGCGTTCGTTTCGGTCGGAATGACAGCAGAGCGCGGCTAAAAGCCGATGTTACATTGTCCTTATAAACTCCAACACCTCTTCGGGGTTCTTGTCTGGCGACACGCCCGCCTTGGCGTAAACTATTGCGCCGTCCTTTATGACGTAAGTGGTGCGTATTGTGCCCACGGTGACTTTGCCGTACAGCTTCTTTTCACCTATGGCCTGATAGGCGGCGTGCACCGCCTTTTCGGGGTCGGAGAGAAGAATAAAGGGCAGGGAATGTTTTTCCCTGAACTTTGCGTGCGACGCGGCGGAATCTTTGCTTATGCCGACGACTTCCGCACCGAGTGCTTTGAACTGCCCGTAGAGCGCGCCGAAGGCGCACGCCTGGCGGGTACAGCCGGGAGTGTTGTCCTTGGGATAGAAATACAGAACGAGCGTTTTGCCCGCAAAGTCATCGAGAGAATACTGTTTGCCGATATCGTCGCAGAGAGTGAAGTCGGGCGCCCTGTCGCCTATGTTGAGCATATAGTGTGCCTCCTTTAAAACAATATGATACATACAGATTATACCGCCGTTTGAGCGCAAAGTCAACGGCCGTTTTTAAAAAAGGGTGAAACAGACGACAAAACCGCGCATAAAAAAGTGCGGTATTTGCGCCATATGTGCGGGGCAACGGGCAAAAATGCCCAAAAAAAGGGGCACGCGGCTTGAAGCCGCGCGCCCGAAATGAAAGAGTTATTCTAAATTTTGCTGCCGCACCGCGATTGGATACTGCAATATCCGTGCGATACGACCCGTACTATGCCGCAATAAACGGCATTTTTACGCACGCTTTGCGCGCTGTTTTGCAACCAGCCTGCGGATAAGTTTTACCGCTTCCGATACGGCGATTATCGAAAGACCCATTGCAAATACTTTGAGCCAGTCGATGATGTTGAGGCCGTTGGTATCGAACACGTCGCCGCCGAACTGCGTGATTATTATCTGCAACACGAAGGTGCCCGCAAACACGCCGAGCATTATGTGGTTGTGCAGGAAGTTCCTGAAAATACTGTTGTTGCCCAGCTCCCTTGCGTTGAACGCGTTGAACAGCTGGAACAGCACGAACAGCGTGAATACAGCGGTGTGCAAGGTTTTCTCGGCTTCCACGGGGTCTTCGCTAACCTGTATATTAAGGAAATTGAACTTCATCTGCAACACGATGATGAGCACCATATACAGGCCGTTTATTATTATGCGCGAGAGCATATCCTTTGAAACTATGCTTGAATTTCTTGGCGTGGGACTGCGGTCCATAAGGCCTGCGCGCATAGGTTCGAGGCCGAGCGTAACTGCGGGAGGGCCGTCCATAATGAGGTTTATCCACAGCATCTGTATGGCGGTGAAGGGGTTGCCTATGTTGAGTACCACGCACACGAACACTATCAGCACGGACGAAAGGTTTACCGTGAGCTGGAACTGAATGAAGCGCTGGAAATTTTCGTAAATTCCCCTGCCCCACTGCACCGCCGTGACGATTGTGGAGAACGAGTCGTCGAGAAGCACTATGTCGCTGGCTTCTTTGGAAACTTCGGTGCCCGTTATGCCCATAGCCACGCCTACGTCGGCGTTCTTTATGGCGGGCGCGTCGTTTATGCCGTCGCCCGTAACAGCAACCACGTTGCCCTGGGCTTTGAGCGCCTTTACCACGCGCATCTTGATTACGGGCGTGGAGCGCGCTATTACGCGTATCTTTTTGATGATTTCCGAAAATTCTTCGTCAGAAAGATTCTCTACGTCCTTGGCCTCGACGGCTATGTGGTCGTCGTCGAGTATGCCGAGCTGGGTGGCTATTGCCTTGGCGGTTATTATATTGTCGCCCGTGAGCATCTTTATGTCTATGCCCGCGTGGCGGCAGTGTTCTACCGCGGCGAACACGTCCGCGCGGAGAGGGTCGGAAATTACCACGAACCCGTCGAAGTGCATTCCGCTTTCAACCAAAGCGCGCTCGTCGGTGAAGTTATAGCTTCTTTCGAGCGTGCGGTGCGCAAGGCCGATTACCCTGCCCGCCTGGGCCTGGTAGCCTGCTATCGCCTCTTCGGCAGCCTTCCTTTCCTCGTCGGGCATAGTGCACATCGCCAGAATTTTTTCGGGACTGCCCTTGGTATACGCCACTTCCTCGCCGTTCTGTTCGATTACCGTCGTCATATTCTTGGTTTCGGAAGAGAACGGATAGCGGAAAATCTGCCTGTAAGCGTTCCTGACGCCCGCATATTCAACGCCCGACTTGTGCGCGGCAACTAACATTGCGCACTCGGTGGGGTTGCCGATAAATTCGGGCGTATCGCCCCTGAAATGCACGTCTGCGGTGGAGTTCACGCAGAAGCCCGTCATAAGCGCGCTGTCCGCGGGCACTTCCGAAGGCGAAAGATGGGTGTTGCCAAGCTGAACATCGGTTACCGTCATTCTGTTTTCGGTGAGGGTACCCGTCTTATCCGAACAGATTACGTTGATGCAGCCCACCGTTTCGCACGCGACGAGCTTTTTGACGAGCGCATTCTGTTTGGACATCTTTATAATGTTTATGGCAAGCGTAACCGCGACTATCGTGGGAAGACCCTCGGGCACGGCGGCAACAATCAGCACTATGCTGTCTATGAACGCATCGGAAAACAGCCTGAATATCTGCGAGCCCGTAAGGCCGTCGAAGCCCGCCACGAGCAGCTCTATCACCTGAATGACGAATATGAGCGCCGCGGCGATTGCACCTATCAGCGTTATGAGTTTGCCGAGCTTTGCCAGCTTTTCCTGCAAGGGCGTGCTCGACTTATCCTGGTTGGTAAGCTCGCGGGCAATCTTGCCGAATTCGGTGTGGTCGCCCACGCCCGTAACCACGGCCTTGCCGCTGCCGCCCGTTATGAAACAGCCCGAATAGAGCATATTGTGGCGCTCGGCGACGGGAGTGTTTTCGGCCTCGCACACAAAATCTGCGTCCTTGTGCACCGCCATACTCTCGCCCGTCAAGGCGCTCTCGTCAGACATAAGCTGGGTGCTGTTTATAATTCTGCCGTCGGCAGGCAGCTTTGCGCCCGTTTCGACGCACAGTATGTCGCCTACAACCACCTCGCGCTGGGGTATCATAGTTACTTCGCCGTCGCGTATTACTTTTACCAGCGTATCCTCGCCGATTTTCGAGAGGGCCTCGAACGCCTTGGCGCTGCGGTGCTCCATAACGACCGAAATTGCCACGGAAATTACTACGGCAACCACTATGCCCACGCACTCTATCCAGTCGAACTCGCCGCCCGTGCAAACCGAAACTATCTGCACGGCGATGGTTATGGCAAGCGCAACCAGAAGAATGATGAGCATAGGTTCGCACATCGCTTCCCAGATTCGGCGAAGAATGGACTTGGGCTTTTCGCGCGTGAACTGGTTTTCGCCGTTTACCCTGCGGCTCTCTTCCACTTCGGCGGCGGTAAGGCCCCTGTCGGGGTCTACCTGCTTCTGCGAAAGAACGTCGCGCGCAGACTGCATATACTCCTTCATTAAAATCCTCCGTTTGCTTCCTACAAAAAAATACCCGCAAGCCCTTTCGGCCTACGGTTGAAAAATGACCCCGTATAGCCTTATTAAGAGCGTATACGTGAGTCTGATAATTTAAGGCAGCCCAGGCATATTGCCACGATGTTGGGTACTGCCACGCGCAGCCCTGTGCGCGCCTACTACTCCCCCACGGGATTTAATTGCACTAAGATATTAACACACCGCCGAAAAAAATGTCAACTGAATTTCTGCAAATTTTTTATAAAAAATACTTAAAAATCTCCGCGCCCGCGCTTTCAGTATGCGCAATTTCCGCCGCCGTTTTCGCTTCTGCCGCAACCTTCCCCGCCGCCTTCGGGCAGGGTGCCGCTCTGGGGCAGATACACGTCGCGGATATAGCGCGCAGCCTGAACGCAGTTGACGACGTACTTAACCGTCCTTTTTTCCGCCTTTTCCCCTCCGCAGTCCAGAAAGAACACCACCCTGCCGTAGTTTAAATTGCCCGAATAAGCCCAGCCGTTGATTATGAAGCCGAGCTTTGCGGGGTAAGCCTTTACGTCTTTGACCGAGGCGGCGGGAATGTATTCCCTTTCGCCGCTCTTGTGGCAGAGAACTACGAAGCCGTCGTGGCGGTAGGCTATGGTATAGGGCGCCGCCGAACAGCTCTGGGTGACGTCTGAAATGGAGCGCCTGAAAGCATACACGCACAGCGCCGCGTCCGCCGATATCAGCACGGCCGCAAGGCACCAGAACAGGGCGGGGAGCGACTGCAAAAACAGCAGGTTTGCCGCCTGGACGAGGACTGCCGTAAATATATTTATAAGAATAGCCACGAACACCGAGCCCGTTATTGCCTCCTTTTTGTTGAGCGTGACGCGCCCTGCAAG
Source organism: uncultured Eubacteriales bacterium (assembly GCA_900549005.1). Taxonomy (GTDB): domain Bacteria; phylum Bacillota; class Clostridia; order Christensenellales; family Borkfalkiaceae; genus Coproplasma; species Coproplasma stercorigallinarum. Next base: position 15,205 of record URMT01000036.1, read on the forward strand.
GGGCGTCAGCTTTATGCCGTCCTCCGTCATACAATCCGCCTTGAAAAATTTACCGTATATCCGCATTTTAGCACCGCCGCAAAGATATGTCAAACGGCGCAATATGCCGCAGAAGGCGCGCAAAACGGGTAAATTTGCGCATATTTTTTGATTCGGGCGGCAAAAACGCCGCATTTTGCACGGATTTTTGAAAAAACAGGGGCGCCGACGCGATTATTTGCGCGTC
>URMT01000037.1 GCA_900549005.1 uncultured Eubacteriales bacterium
CTCATACATCACGTACACGCCGCCGTCCTCCATATACACCTTATCCCCGCCGAGCGCTATGACGCGCTTTATGACATACTTATCTTCCGAATCAGGTGAGGCGTATGGTTTTTCAAGCACTACGATGTCGCCGTAATCGGGTGTATCAAACTTATCCACAAACAGAAAATCTCCGCCCGGAACACCGCGCGAGGCCGCCCCCGTAAGGCCGGGCGACATAGAGTCGCCAACGACGTAAATTCCCATAAACCGCACGGCGAAAAGTATTCTGCATAAAAGCAGAAACAAAAGTATGACGAAGATAATAACCAGAGGGTCCCTGTACAGGGCGTATGGTTTTTTACCTAACAGTCTATCTTCCATATATTAAAGCCACATTACGTTGTTTACAGCATACTGTTCATCGCAAACTATGCTGAATCTGAGTTTTTTATTGAATGAAGCAAGGTGCATACCCTGCCCGTTTTTGAAGTCTTTGCTTTCCAGAAGCACGCTCTGCCATATACCGCCCGCAATCTGCCTGGCGGCCACAAATTTTTCGCCGCCGTCCATATCGCGCATAGTGAAAACAACTTCCGCGGGGTTATCGCAGAATACGTCCATTTTAAGTATGGCGTCGTCTGACGGCGAATAACAGGGGTTGTTTAAGCGGTACGTCATAAGGCCGCATACCGAGTAAGCTCCCTTCAACCCGTCAGCCTTTTCCACCACCTGCGGAAGAACGGCGTCGCTGGTGAGGAATATGCCCCCCAGCGCAAACGAACGGTCGGCTATCGAAAGGCTGTCTGCCCCGCCCCTGGCGGTGTAGATTACCCTGCACTTTTTGCGCATATTCCTGAACTTTCCGCTCACCTTTCTTACAGCCATACGCGACCATACCGTAAAGCCGTTTGTGTAGCGGGCATAGCAAAAAGCAAAGACCACCGCAGTCTTTTCGTATATGTTCAGATAGAAGTCGCGCGTTCCTCCTCTGCCGCCCTTATACGGCGCGGGAGTCCATTCCCTCATAACCGAATCGATACAATCTTCGGCCATATACATTCCGAACTCCTCAGGCACGCCCTGCTGGTCGAACTCGGCGCGGGCGATGAGGTTCTGTTCTTCGTCTGCCATTACGGTTATAACAGCGGGTTTTGGCAGGAATACCTGCCTTTCGCGCACGAATTTGTCGAGGAACAGAAACATATCGTTCGTGCCCTCTACGTCTATGCAGCCGTTGCAGTGAACGGAGTACGATATTACGCTGTCACCCACGTAATTTTCGTTTATGCGCGAGAAAGTGTCGTACGCCCTGTCGTAGTCGAAGCGCTCGTCGTTGGTGGAACACAGCATCAGAACGGGACAGCGCACGAAGGGAGCGTATGCCTGGGAATCGATACCAGCGATAAAGCGGTACCTCTCTTCGTCGAACTGCGGTTCCTGCCCCCCGAACTTGTGATAACCGCCGTAGGTCATCCAGCCCGCCGCGCACACCGTAACAAGGCACGCAAGGTCGGCAATCGTGGCGAGTTTCCAGCCAATTTCGCCGCCGTCGCGCAGTCCCACAACGCCTATTTTGTTTACCCCGCCGCGTTCTTTGAGGTAATTATAGCAGTATTTTGCCACCGCTACCCACTCGTACCAGCTCGTATGCAAGGCGTCCTCGTCGGCAAAATCCCTGTATCTTCCCCGTTCAGAATAATTTGCATAAGCCACGTTCTCGGGATATACGGTATAATTTTCGGCGCCTTCGGTCTTGCCGCGGTAATCAGGCATAAGCACGCTGTAACCGCGCCTTACAAAAAAATTCATAAGCTCGCCGTCAACGCTTCCCGAACTGTCGGGCAGAAGAATGACCGCGTCGTCTGCGGGCGCACTTGTATCCTGCGCAAACGCGGCGTAAATTTTTACGCGCCCCGCACCCGTTTCCCTGCCGTAAAAGCTGAGGTATTGAGTTTTAATGCCGTCTTCCGTGCTTTCTCCCGTAATTTCGGCCTGCACGGGCAAAGTGTCGTCAAAATTTTTCCACAGGGATACCGGCGTTAAAATATTAGACAAAACAACTCCTGTCAGCAACTGATTTTTATGGTTGAGCCGTGGCTCTCAGTTGCTTTGCTAACTAAAATTTTACTGTTTATTCTGTGTTTAAGCTCTTCGACGTGGCTGATAAGGCCTATCGAAAAGTTATCGTTTTTCAGCTTTTCGAGCGCGCCGAGAACGGTATCTATCAGGTCGCCGTCAAGCGTGCCGAAGCCTTCGTCGAGGAAGAAAAATTCTATCGATTTTAAAGACCTGTTGCATATTGCCGCGCTGAGCGCAAGTGCGAGCGAGAGCGAAACGAGGAATGTTTCACCGCCTGAAAGCGTTTTTACCTTCCTGAGCTCTCCCCCGTTATAGTTGTCGCCCACGCAGAAATTATTGTCTGTATACGAAAGATAATACCTGCCGTCGGTAAGGTCAATCAAAGTGCGCGACGCCGCGCGGGAAATGTTGACGAGGTGTTCGCCCGCAATATATTCCATAAACTTGTTGTCGCGGATTAGGCTTTTGAGCTTTGCAATCAGGTCGCGCTCACGCCTTACCGAGGCAACTTTTTCTTCGAGCGCGGCCTTTTCTTTCAGCCTCTTTTTAAGGTCATCCACGCTCTTGCCTGCAACGGCGAGCTTTCCTGAAAGCTCGTTGAAAGCGGCTTCCGTTTCGGTCTTTTTAAGTTTTGCCGCTTCAACCTGCTCCCTGGTGACGAGGTCTATACCCTTCTCCGCGCGGTAGCTCTCCGCCGCGCTCTTTGCGGCGGCGTAATCTGCGGTAAAATTAGTATATGCCGTATAGGCTTGTTCGTAGCCCCTGTATTTTTCAACGAGCGCGCGGCACTCTTCAATGCCGCCTGCGCCTGCCTTTTCAAGACTTTGTTTAAGTTCGCCGTCCGCGCGTTCAAACAGGCTTTTTGCCGACGCAGTCTTTGCGGCGTTGGCGGCGACGGCCGCCCTGTTCTGCGAAAGACGCTCCCTTGCAATTTCGCAGTCGGAAGAAAGTTTTTTCTTCTTCGCCTTGGCGGCCTCGGTTGCGGCGCGCGCCTCAGAAAGTTTTCTGTCGTAATCCTGCGTATCGCCGAACACCTCTTTCAGCCTGGACGCAGTTTCGTCGCGCTCGGCCGCCAGAGCGGCGCCGCGCGCCTTTACCTCTTCCACCTTTGCCGTAAGCGCTTCAAGCCTTGCAGAACAGGTCTTTATATCTCCCGCAATCTTAGTCATCTGCGTTTCGGCCTTTCTGCGCGCAGACATCTGCTCGCGGAACTGCTCTATCGTGTCGCCCACGTTGAGCTTTGCATCTTTGAGCGCGAGTATCAAATCTTTGTATTCGTCCGCCTTGCGCGACAGCTCTTTATCGATAAACTCATAGAGCGGCGAACTGTCGCCGAAGGTGCGTATTTCGGCCTGCAAATCTTTGAGATAGCAGAGCGTGCGGGCATATTCGTCCTTCAAAATTCCGCCTTTAAGCTGTTTGCGGAAGTATTCGTCTATATCCGGTTCGGGCATTGCGGCGAGCTTTTCTTCCGCAGATTTGCCCTCGGCGGTAAGCCGTTCAAGCTCGCTGCCTTTTTCCGTGCAGGCAGATACCGCGGCTCTGTATTCTTCGCGGCAGGCGTCAAGTTCGCGTATCTTTGCGCGGTAGCTTTTTACAGTGAGCAGAACGCTCTCCATCGCGCTTTCGGCGCGTTGCAGGCTCTCTATCTGCTCGTCGGCGCGGCTGTCTTCAAGCGCTTTTTCGGCGACGGCAAGCGCCGCTTCAAATGTTTTGCCCTCTTCCGAAAGTTTTTTCGCCTCGGCGGCAAGCGCAATCAGCTCCCCTTCCGCCGCACTCTTTTCGTTGGCGTTCTTAACGGCGTTTTCGCAGTGGGAAAGCGAGGGCAGAACTTTGCCCAGCTCGTCGAATTCGGGCTTGCGCTTTTCAAGCTCCTGCAATTTTTCTGCCGCGGCAAGGTACTTTACCTTTTTATCGTACAGCAACGAGAGCGAGGCATACTCCTCCGCCGCGTTTGCGGCGAGCGCCTTCTGCCTTTCAACCCCGGCAGAAAGGGCGGCCTTCTGCGCCTCCTCTTCGGCAAGTTTTTCTTTGGTGTCGTTTTCATACACGCTCAGGCTGCCCGATACAGTGGCAAAAGCCGTCTCGGCGGCGCTCTCCCTTGCAGAGAGCTTGGCTTTGAGCGTTTTACCGTACTTTTGAAGGTTGAAAAGCCTTTCTATCAGCTCTATCCTTTCGGCGGGAGCCGAGTTGACGAACTGCGCGAATTCGCCCTGAGGAAGGGCGATACACTTGCGGAAATCTTCTTTGTTTATGCCTATTATTTCGGTAATCTTATCGCCTACCGATTTGACGTTGTCGGCAATGGCGGCCGACCTGCCGCCCTCTTTCAGCTCGTATAAAAACGCCTTGTGCGTGCCGCTTTTGCGCTTTATGTTGCGCTCGACGAGGTACGTCCTGCGCGCGCCGTCTGAAAATATGTCGAACGTGAACTTTACGTCAAGTTCGTCGCACTTGTAGTTGATTTTATCTATTTTGTCTGGATTGCGCTCTATGTCGCCGTACAGCGCAAAGTTGATTGCGTCGAGTATGGTGCTCTTTCCGCTGCCCGTCTCGCCGAATATTCCGAATATTCCGCTTTGCAGAAGCGGTTCAAAGTCTATCGAAGCTCTTTCAGAAAAGCTGTTGAGTCCGCAGAATTCAAGTTTTACAGGTTTCATTCTTCCTCCGTAAGCGAAAGAAAGAGCGCCAGAAGGTCGGCGGGAACTTCGGTGCCGAAGCGCGAATTGTAGTATTCGGAAAATAGCTGCGAAGAACTTTTGCCCGCATTTTCGGCGGCGTAGCCCGCGCCGAGTTCAGATTCCACCGACATTTTTAGCGAATATAAGTTTTCGCACGAGCGCAGCCCGCTGATTTCGGTGGGCGAGAGCGGAGATGAAAGGTTGAGCGTAAGTTCGGCAAGCGCCTCTTTGTTCGCCTCCAAAAGAGCCACGCCGTCGGCGGCGGAGTTGGCCTGCAACCTCACCAGCTTTTTGCAGGAGGTGAGCGGCACAATCTTTAAATCGTGAACGCCGCTACCATCTATGTCGAATACGCTCACGCTCTTTTCCTGACCCGCTTCGTCGAAAGTAAAGCGCATTATCGCGCCGCTGTAATATATGTTTTCGCCAAGCTTCTGCCTTCTGTGCAGGTGTCCGAGCGCGCTGTAATCGCACTTGGGGAACAGGTTAAGCCCTACGGCGCGTGCGCCGCCCAAATCGATTTCGCGCTCGCTGTCGCCCGCCTTGCCGCCTGCGGCAAAAATGTGCGAAAGAAATACCGATGGCATCTTTTCCGCCTTGCCGCGCTCGCCGTAATCTATCCACCTCTTCATCTTGTCGGCAAAACTTTCGTCTGATTTACCCTCTTTGAAGCGCGCTTCGTTGGGGTAGGGCAAGGTATTTATATACACCCTTTCGCCTGCCGCATTTTCAAACACGGCATAGCCCCCGCCCGAAAGCACGGGCCAGCATCTTCCGCGCTTTGCGCAGTCGAGCGCTTTTAAGTTGTTGCCTACGGTGTAAATGTTCAGCTCTTCCGAAAGCGCCTGGGCCGCAGTAAGGCGCACGTAATCGTCGTGGTTTCCGCTGATTATCAGCACCGCGCACGTCGAGGCAATGTTCTTTACCGAAGAATAAAAAATTTCCTCCGCCTCGGCAGAGGGCGTATAGGTGTCGAACACGTCGCCCGCAACTAAGAGGAGGTCGGCCTCCTCTCTGCGGCAGATGTCGCCTATTTCGCCGAGCACGGCTTTGAACTCTTCTCCCCTGTCCCTGCCCATCAGCTTTTTGCCGATGTGCCAGTCAGAGGTATGCACAATCTTCATACAGAAACTGTCCCTCAAAAAGTGCGCCGCCGCACGGCGCCAACGCCGCGCGCAAACGGTTGCATTTTTACGCAGTTTGCGTTATAATCGTAATCAGGTTCCGCTATGGCGGATATGCTTTAATTATATTCCTTTCGAGCAAATAAATCAAGCGATAAGACGGAGTTTTGCAATATGGCTTTCATCTCCCTGTCGCCCGAACTGAAAGCAAAGTCTTTTACGGGCATAGAAAACAAGTTCATAACCAAGTATATGCCCGTTCTGGACCCGCTTGCCGTAAAGGTATATATATATGGTCTGTACCTGTGCGGAGTTTCGGGCTCGTTTACGGTTGACGACCTTGCAAAGAGCCTGGGCATCACCGAGGAACAGGCGGTGAGCTGTTTTGAATACCTCGACGAGTTCGAGCTGGTTAAAATTACCTCGCGCGAGCCGTTTGAGGTCACGTATGAAGAGACGGAAAACATAAGCGGCGCGCCCAAAAAGTATAAACCCGAAAAATACGCCGACTTTGCGCGCGGCGTACAGGCAATAATAAAGGGCAGAATGATTTCGCCGAACGAGTACCGCGAATACTTCTACCTTATGGAGGAGTACGGCTTTGAACAGAGCGCCCTTCTGATGATAGTAAACTACTGCGTCAATATGAAGGGCGACGACATACGCGTGCAGTACATAAAAAAGGTTGCCAAGAGCTTTGCCGCCGAGGGCGCCGTCACCGCCAAAAAGGTGGACGAAAAACTGGCGCAGTACACCTTCTCTACTCCCGCCCTCTTAAAGATTTTTGCCGCGGCAAAAATTTCGCGCAGGCCTGGAATAGAGGACGACAAGCTGTATAAAAAATGGACGAACGGGCTTGGCTTTTCTGACGACGCGATAATCTGCGCCGCCACTTTTTTCAGGGCCAAAACAACAGAGCGCATAGACGAGGCGCTGGAAGAACTGTACAGAAACAAAAAATTCGACGTAAAAGAGATAGAATACTACTGCAAGAACAAAAACTCGCTGCACGCCGCCACCCTCGACATAGCAAAGTGCCTTGGGGTATACGTGCAGAGCGCCGCGCCCTACATTGAAAATTACACGGGCAAATGGTGCGATATGGGCTATGAGGCGGACACCTTGCGCACGCTTGCCTCATACTGCTTCACTCACGGCAGGAAGTCGTTCGAGAGTATGGACGACTTTGTGAAGGAGCTTTACAGTCAGGGCATTATAAGCGGCAAGGCGGTGAATTCGTACATAGAGATGAGCAATGCCGAAGAGGAATTTTTGAAAAAAGTTCTGTCTATGTGCGGGCTGACGCGCCGCATTATCGCGCCCGACAAGGAGTTTTTGGCGCGTTGGAGACAGTGGGAATTTTCAGACGAGATGATTTTAAAGGCCGCCGAACTTTCGGCAGGCAAGAACAACCCCCTCGCCTATATGAACGGCGTGCTCTCCGCGTGGAAGTCAGATGGCGTGTTCACACCCGACAAAATACAGAGCGCCGTCAAGGCCTCCACCCCCAGGGGCGAGCGCACGGTGGACAGGTCTGTGATAGAAAACCACTACGCCCAACTGAGGCAGATTGCCGAAAGCAGGGCGGAACAGGCGCTTGAAAACGCAATGGCCGACAAGACCTATTCAGACCTGCACAAACTTATAAATTCGCTGAACATAAAGCTGGCGTTTGCCGAAAGCCGCGCCGACGGCACGCAGGAAGGCATTGAACGCGAGCTGAAAGATGCAGAGAATAGAGCCGACGAAAGGCTTAACGAGCTTGGTATAGACAAGGCCGACTTCACGCCCCGTTACAGCTGCAAAATTTGCGGCGACACGGGCTACGACGCGAGCGGCAAGCCCTGCAAATGCCTTAAAAAGTTTATCGAAGATTATAAAAACAGCTGAAAACTATAAAACCTTCGGCGGCGCGAGTACATTTACCCCGCGCCGCCGAAGGCCGCAAAACGGACGCATATTGCACGGCGTCGTGCGGTTTTTTGCTCCTCCCCTCAAATGCAGGCGCGGCTACAAAACTTTGCAATAAAAAATTGTTTTTTTAGCTTTTACAAGCGCGTTTTTGATTGACAACGACTATTGTTTAACATATAATATCAAAGTAATCGCTTGCGGCGGCAGGTTGCACGATTTTATGTTTATGCTGTTATGGCTCAGCAGGTAGAGCACGTCCTTGGTAAGGACGAGGTCGCGGGTTCAAATCCCGCTAACAGCTCCAAAAACGAGCGGGTACTTTGAGTGCCCGCTCGTTTTGTAATTACAGAAAAAATATATACCCTCCGCGCAAAAGCACTCTGAGGCCATACGGCGTGCAGAATATTTTTTCGGAGATGGCGTTTAATCACATCGACGAATAAGTTTTTTCGGTGAAGTTTATGACGAAAGACAAAAAACTGTATATAGTCTCCGCCGTTCTCGCTTTCGGCTACGCGGCGGAATTCTTCATAACGGGCATATTCATCTTTATGAATATGTATTACACTTTCGAGGCGATGCCGTTCATACTTTCGGCAATCGCCCTTCTTCCCCTCATATTTGCCATAATCAACATATTCATTTTTGAAAACAGCCGCCTTTCGGTTGCCATAATTGCCGCTTCTGTAATAATGGCCGTGGGTCACTTTCTGTTTGCGGCATACGTTCTTTCCAAACTCACCTTTCTTTTGATAACGGGCATACCCGTATTTATAGTTCTGGGAATAGTCGGCGCGTTCCTGTTTATGGTGCTTGCCTACCCAAAACTGAAAAAGGTCGGCAAAAGAATTTCGGTGGCTGTGCTGAGCATTGTGATTTTCTTTGTGAGCGTGTTCGGCATTTTGAAACTGAACTTCTTTTACTACACTTCCGACGGCATGGTGTTTGCCGTCGAGGACGAATATCAGATTGCCTGGTCAACCTCCGTAAAATCGACGGGCAGCGTTACGGTGAACGGCAAAACCTACTACGATATGTCGAACGGCGAAAACCGCGTTTCCACCCTTCATAAGGTAAGCGTGCCTATGAGCGAGCTCGACAATGCAAAGAGCTATACTCTGAGTTCCACACCCGTATATTCAGAGGCGGCATACCTCTCTGTCAGCGGAAAAGAGCGGCAAAAAACCTATTCGTTCCGCCCCGCAGACTCGTCTGACGGGTTGCAGATTTACAACATAAGCGACAATCACGAAGTTTTAAGCGGCGCCGCAAACGCCGGCAGATACTTCGGAGACGACCTCGATATACTTATACTAAACGGAGACAACATAAACGACGTTTCGTCACTGTGGCAGATTTCGCTGATTTACAAACTTGCAAGCCGCATAACGGGCGGCGAGCGCCCCGTAATTTATGTTCGCGGCAACCACGAGTGCAACGGCAGATATGCCGCCGATTTGCCCTACTACCTTCCGGGCAAAGACGGAAATTTATACTACACCACTACGCTCGGCGGCGCCTTCTTTATGGTGCTGGATACGAACTGCGATATGTCAGACGAAAATCTTCTGATTACTCCCGCGGCAAATTTTGAAGAGCTGAGGCGCGAACAGACGGAATGGCTCAACGCGCAGACCTATTTCGGCGGAGACTGCGATTACAGCATACTGCTCGCTCATATGGCGTTCCCCCTTTCGGACTACGAAAGATTCCCAGAATGGACGGAAGAACTTACGGCGGCAACCGACGGCAGATTCGACGTGTGCATAAGCGGACATTCGCACGTGCTGGATTATGCCGAGGCGGGAACGGAGACGAGGACGAGCTATCCCGTTATACGCGGCTCGATAAGGAGCAACCGCCGCACGAGCGGCGAGGGCGTAAACCCATTTGAATTTACAGGCACGGCGATAGAGTGCACAGGCGGCAATATGAACGTGAAGTTTACAAACAGCAACCGCGAAGTTTTGCAGGAATTTACGATAGAGCTGAAATGATTTGCGGCAACTATACCACATAAAAAGCGTTGCGGGCGCGGCAATAATGCCGCGCCCGCTTTCAATACCCGCGGTTCCCGCTCCAACGGAACAATCCAAGCCGACGGAACTTGCGAACCGATATATTTAAATCTGATGGAAGTCTGACTGTACAAGCGTATGCGAAGACGTTGTAACCGTTTCGCCGTCGCGCTCTACCACGAAGGAAACAGAATCGCCCGCACGCAGAGTAAGCGCTATGTCTGAAAGGTTGAACGTGCGCGTTATAGCCTTTTCCGTGCCGTTTACCACAAGCGATTTTATCACGTCGCCCTGCTTCAAGCCGATGGCGTCGGCTATCGTGTCGGCGTTGACCGAATAGACGTTTACGTTTTCAGTAATCTCGCCGTAACCCGTCGAACTGTCGTAAACATACTTTGCTCCGCTGGACGTCACGTTTATGCCGAATGTGATTGAATAAGCGTCGGTCGTGGAATCGTCGCCGTCGTTTGCATAGTGAATGATGTTGTCCGCCGTGCCTGTCACAATTTCGATGGGTACGGCATAGTTGATGTTCTGGTCGTCGGTATTGCCCGCATTTGTTATGCCGATGAGCTTACCTTCGGAATTGAACAGGCCGCCGCCCGAATTGCCGCTGTAAATCGGGGTATCTATCCTCAGCGAACGGTAGGCGCGCTCAATGCCGTCTATGCTCAGAGTTATCTGCTCGTTTTCCGTGCTGATAACGCCCTGAGTTACGCTCAGTCCGTTGCCTTCGGGGTTTCCTATGGCTATCGCCGTCTCGCCAACGTGATAATCGTCGGCTATGTCAACCGCCTGTATATTCTTGTTTATCGCCTTAATATCTTCGGTGGGTACTTTGAGAACGGCTATGTCGCTCTCTACCGAGCCGCCAACATACTCCAACTTTATGCCGTAGTCGCCGTAATCGTAAGAAGTGTATCCGTCGCTGCCCCTGCCGCTTGCGGTGGGCGAACCGTCGCTGCCGTAAAGATAGCCGTAAATGGCGCGGGCTATGTTCGAGCCTCCGTTGCGTTCGGTATTTGCCTCGGCGAGATATACGACGTGATAGTTGGTTATAAGATAAGTATACCCGTCCTCTATCTTGTCGATGTCGTAAATGACGGCAGCACCCGTGTATACCGATGAATCGTAGCCGACAAACATATTGAAGTCGTTATACTGCGGCTTGACAAATTCTGCATAGATTTTCAAAGTCGATTGCAGGCAGTAAGCCACGGTCGAAGAAGTATCGGGCGCGCTCACCGTCATATATTTTTCAAGAAATTCAGCATATGATATATTGTCGCCCGTCTGTTCGAGGTATTCGTTGTACAAATCTTCCGCCGTTACTCCGTCGGAGCTGTTCGGCACGGTGAACGTGCTTGTAGAACCGTCTGAATAATATACGGTATAGACACCGTCTGTCCCCGATTTTGTGATGCCGGTAACATACGTCTGCGAAGAGCACGCGGCAAAGGCAGGAACAACTGCAATCGTGGCCGCGCAAAGCAAAGCTATCGCCACTTTTTTCGCCGTTTTCATAATAGTTCTCCTTTAATGCAAGCCGTTTATTACGCTTGCTTTATTATCCGAATTTTACCTGCAATTTATTGACTTTGCGTTACGGTTTTATGAACATTTTGCAAAAATTGGTGCAAATTGTCTTTCATAAAAGTACGGCGCGCACGGCCGTCAGGCCGCGCGCGCCGCAATTAAATATTTATGCAAACTGGCTGTTGTAAAGCGCGGCATACGCGCCGCCCTTTTTAAGAAGCTGTTCGTGCGTGCCCTGTTCGGTTATGTTGCCGTTGGCCATATACAGAATGACGTCGGCGTCTCGCGTTGAAATGCGCACTTCGTCAACGGCCTTATAAACCTTTTTTACACTCTCTTCCTCGTGGTTGAAAGCCTTTATTATATCTCTGCCGGTGTAGTACTCTTCGGCTATACCCGTAAGGCGGGCGATTGCCTCCTGCCTTTCCGAGGCCGCTATAAGATTCTTTTTGGATACTATTTTTATGATGACCACGGCAATTGCCATAAACGCAATGAATATGAGCGCGAGTATTATACTATATGCTATTTTTATTGTAAACGACAGGACACAAAAAATTTAAAATTTTTTATGCACCGCCGTGCAGCCCGTGTTTTTTGACTGAATCCGAAGGAGCGCGCCTTGAAATAAGGTAAAGAATTACCGCGGCAACGGCCGCCACTATTCCCTCTGTCACTGGGTAGGAAAGCCACACGCCCGTAAGCCCCCAAACCGCCGAAAGCGCAAACGCGGCAGGTATTATAACCACCAGCCCCCGCAGAAGCGACACTATGTGCGCGGGTAGCGGCTTTTCTGACGAGGTGAAGAACGTGCAGGTTATTACGTTGAATCCCACGAAAGGTATTGCCGTAAAATACAGGCGCATACCCTCGGCGGCGAGTTCGGCGAGCAAAGCGTCTTTGTCCCTGTTGAAAACGTCGGCAATCTGGCCTGCAAAGAAAAATATAACGGCATAAACTATGACCGAGAATATAAGCGCCGTTATGAGCGCATATAAAAGGTAAGATTTTTCCTGCCCCCTTTCACCCTCGCCGTGGGCGCGGCTTACAAGCGGCTGAACGCCCTGCGCTATGCCCGTGAACACAGAGGCAACCACCAGCGATATGTTTGCAACCACGCCGTAAGCCGCAACGCCCGTGTTGCCGCTTATATCAAGTATAATAAAGTTGAACACCAGAATTACAATAGCCGAAGACAACTGCTCGACGAGCGAAGGAAAGCCGAGGGCAAAGTGGACGCCCATAGTGCGCGCGTTCGGCTTAGCTTTTACAAACTTGAAATTATTCTTTCTGCGCACAAGGTGTATGCAGGACACGCAGACGCCTATTACGGGAGCAAGCCCCGTGGCAAAAACTGCGCCGAACATTCCCATTTTGCAGGGGAATATAAATACCCAGTCCAGAAGAATGTTCGAAAGACTGCCCGTCACGGTAGAAGCCATTGCAAGGCGCGGCGCCCCGTCGTTGCGCACGAAGCACACCAGCACGTTATTGAGCGTGAACGCGGGCGAAAACAGCAGAAGTACCCTTAAATATATCTCCGTCATTTCGTACGTATATTGGTCCGCACCGAGAAGACATGCAATATTACCCGAAAGGAACACGCCGATAAGCACGAAAATTACAGAAAATGCCGCGGCAAGGTATAAGGTATTGGTAAATACGGCGTTTGCCTTATCTTCTTCCCCCTTGCTTCTTAAAACGGAATATCTGGTTGCGCCGCCCATTCCGAGCATCAGCCCCGTTCCGTGAATGAAGTAATAGATGGGTATGGCGAGGTTGAGCGCCGAAAGCCCGTATGTGCCAAGGCCCTGCGATATAAAATATGTGTCTGCCAGAATATAGCACGACATAGCAATCATAGCAAGCACGCTGAAAGGCACGTACCTGAAATATTCCTTTAAAACAGTTTTGTCGCGCAGTGCACCATTCATAAAATCTCCGTTAAACCGCAAAAAAATAAAGCGCAGGCAACTCCGTATCTGCAAAAGGCCTAACGATACGGAAGCCAACGCTCAATTTACCCGGCGGCAAAATTTATTTATTGTTCTTTTAGATATTATCAAAAAAGGGCTGTATTGTCAACCCGAATTATATAATTTTTGAGCCCATTGACTATTAAAAAATGCGGGCGACAATATGCCGCCCGCATTCTATCTGAAAGTCGTACAATCAATTACCCGTTCAATATTACAGCAGTGCCAAAAGAGCCATCTGTGCCCGGAGTAAGCTCATACGTGCCGCCGGCAACTGTTAAATGCACCCCGTCAAAACTTTCGTCAATCTCAAATACTGCTACAGGCATAAGATTTTCTTCAATCGGTTCGCCTGTTGCCATATTAATAAGCACGGTGTTTCCGCTTATGGTAAACAGCATCATTTGACCGCTTTCAGAATAAATATATGTATTTTCGGGAGTAATTTCAAGCTGAGGGTCATAGAACTCCAGCATTTTGGTATCCTCATTTATCTGAAGAACTGTAATACCCATATAAGGCATATCAACCTTTATGATATTGCCATCTATTGTATAAGCGGCAATCACCTGCTGTTCGCCTTGCGTAACATAGCTATAACCGTTATCGTAACAATCGATATTCGTTATTCCCAATGTGTTAACGATAAAAACAAGCGACTGGTCGTCCAGCTTATAACTTGCCAACAGCTCGGCAGTCGACATATCTATATTGACGGTTATATTAAACGTATACGTCTTTGCCTGCTGACCGGGAAGAGCGTAGGAAATAACAATTTCTCCGCTGCCCGGTGCGGAAATATCGACTCCGCTTACGTCAATCATATCGCGGGTTATCGTAATACGGTCTTCCCCCATACCATCTACAGGCTCGTAATAATGCACCCACAGCTCTTTGCCGATAACATTTTCGGTTAAATATTCCTCGATATCGCTGCCGACTAAGATTTCCTGTACAATACTTTCGTTTAAGTATATATTTCTTATGTTACAGATATTGGGGTCATAAACCGTGAAATTAACTCTTGTCGTAAAGCCGTTGTATTCAACTTCAATATCGTATTCGCCGATTTCGGTGAGGCTGTAATCGCCGTTGATAACGACATCGGAAGCAGAAATTGTTTCGCTATATACGAAATTACCGTTCGAAACATACTGTACCTCAAACTCAAGTTCAGATACACTGCCAGCCAATATATCATAATTGCCATAAATGCTTATAGAGCCGATTTTAAGATTTGACGGGTCGTAAACGTTTATGGAAATTTCACCGATATGGTCACGCGTTTTAAAACCAAAAGTACTTTCGGAATCTATATAATATCTGTGTTCACCCTCTGAACTGTTGTCGAAAGGAGTATCCCCATCTACATTCAGAAGCATATCCGAGGTAAGAGGCATATAATACGGTATATCTCCATAGGAACTATCTGAATACAAAGTCATTGTGAGGTAGTATTCATCGCCGAACGGCTCTCCGTTGAGAGGACAGGAAATATTCCATGCGCCATCTCCGCTATATGATGTAATGAATGCGTTATTGAGAGTGTAATTGTCGCTATTAAATTCACTTTCATTTACGGGGAACACATAAAAGCCCGTTTCAAAGCCCTCGTACGATACTCGAACTTCAGCTTCCTTTCCTACCGTAAAACCTTCTGGCAAAACAAACTCTGCCCCGCTCGTTTCAAGGGGTATACTGTCATTTGTTCCGTTAACCCTGTTAACAACAAGCGAAAGTCCCGTATAATTGGGTACAAGGTTGCCTTCTCCGTCGACCAGCCATATCATTCCCGAACTATTAATCGAGATATTTGTAACAGTCGTGTCGTTCGGGTCGTAAATATTAACCGAAAAATCACGCATCATCCCCTGATAAGTAATTCTGATATAATAATCTCCCGCCGTCTGGAAGTCTATCGTGTCAAACTCAAGGCTGAACATATCTTCGGTTACC
>URMT01000038.1 GCA_900549005.1 uncultured Eubacteriales bacterium
TTAACATAAAAAAGTCGGTGCGGCGCCAAAAGCGCCGCACCGACTTTTTCAACTTTTTCAATAAACTTTACAGCCTGCGCTTACACCGCGTCGGCCTCTTTGAAGAAGCGCTCGCGCTCCCTGCGGTTGAGTCCCGCCATCTCTTTCAGCTCGCGCATAAGCCTTTCCAAGCGCATTGCCGCCGCAACAAATTTATCCTCTTCCGAAAGCTTTTCGGTATAATTTTTGCGCACGGCCTCGCCGTCCGCCCCCTTAATCTGTACGGCTTCGCCGCGAAGATAGATGCTCTCCTCGCCGCTGTGGTTCTCCCTTATCCTCATTTTCTGCCTGTCTACGTATGAAAAGAATGTCATTTTACGTTCCTCCGTTGCTGTTTACGCCACTCATTCTACATATAATACTTGACATATATTGTCATATATGATAAAATTTTTTTAATAATTTCAAAATTTTTGTGCAAACCGACGAAAGTGTGCCCGTTTACCCGAACGGGATGCAAAAGCTCGTACGGCTTGCCCGTGTGGCATATGTATATTGTCCCGCGGCGGCGAATATTCCGCATAAAAGACATTTTTTGAGGAACGTATATGAAATACCAGATAATGATTAAAATTCTTATGCTTCTTTTGTCGCGCAGGAAGCTGAGCGCGCGCGAAATTGCCGAAAGATACGAAATTTCTATGCGCAGCGTATTCCGCTACATTGAGGAGCTGATTGTTTCGGGCATACCGATAGACGTTGCACGCGGACGGTACGGCGGAATTTCGATTGCGGATACCTTCCGCCTGCCCGCAGGTTACTTCACCAGGGAGGAATATTCGGCCGCGGTCAACGCCCTTACCGCTATGAGCTCGCAGGTGAACGACGGGGCAATTTTGACCGCGCTCGAAAAGCTGCAAAGGCAGGTAAAGAACGAAAACGTTGGTTCGGCGGTGAGCGGCAACATAATCGTCGACAGCGGCACGTGGGGCGACACAAAGAAGTTTGCCGACAAGATGGCCGTGTGCGAGCGCGCCGTGAACGAGTGCCTTTGCCTGGACATCGACTACATATCCCGTTCGGGCGAGCACAGCCGAAGGGTTATCGACCCGCACGTGCTGATTTTCAAGCAGAACATATGGTATGTTTACGCCTTCTGCCACACCAAGCAGGACTTCCGCACGTTCAAGATAGGCAGAATAAAGAGCGCGAGCTTTACGGGCAAGTCGTTTGAAAAGAGAAAGATTTCGCGCGAAGATATTCCGCTGAATTTCAGATACCGCGCAGACGAGCTGACCGACGTGCGGCTGGAAATCGATAAGGACAAGCTGCCCGACGTTGAGGAATGGATTGGCATAGACAACGTAGAGCCTCGCGGCAACAGGTTTATCGCCGAAGTCAGCGTGCCCGACGACGAAGGGCTGGTAAGCAAGATTTTAAGTTTCGGAGGCGGAGTAAAGGTGCTCTCCCCCTCCGCCCTGCGCGAAAGGGTAATTTCCGCCGCCCGCGCGGTTATTGACAGCATTTAAAAATTTTATGCGGCCTTGCGAAAGGTCACGCAAGCATAAAAGTGCGGCGGCGCTTTGTCAGAGCGCCGCCGCACTTTAAATTCAGATAAAATATATTTGGTTGTGCCGCAACAGGGCAGAGATATATAATATTTTTGCATAGCCGCCGCTGCCGATTTGTTTTGATTGACAACGCCGCCCGCATTTGCTAAAATATAAAGGCTTTGAACAAAAAAGACTTATAAAATCACGCCGAAAAATGGAAAGACGAACAAAACAATTTTATAAACAGCGTATATCCGCTGTTTATGTTTTGCGAGATGAGCGAGGGCAAATGTCCCAGCCCGAGCGGTGACCGAATACGGCGGCCAAACGCAAAACGCCGTATGAGAAGAATTTAGTTCAACCGTTAAGCCATTTTACGACAAAAACAACCTCACGGAAAAATATTTTGCGAAGCAAAACATTTTTCGTGAATTTATTTGGAGAGATGTAGAAGCGGACTGCCGTTTCCGTGCATAGCACGGAGCCTCGGCAGAGCTATAAGCCCGCAAGCGGCGGGCGTAAAATATTAACACCGAAAAATGGCAAGGTTGAATTTAGTTCAACCGTTAAGCCATTTTACGACAAAAACAACCTCACGGAAAAAGATTTTGCCTCGCAAAATATTTTTCGTGAACTTAATTTAATCTTGGAGAGATGGCAGAGCGGTCGAATGCGGCGGTCTTGAAAACCGTTGATGGGCAACTATCCGGGGGTTCGAATCCCTCTCTCTCCGCCAGTAAGAACCTAAATCGAACCCTCGGTTTAGGTTCTTTTTCTTTATGCTTTTCCGCTTTTATTATTGCATATAACGTCGTCAAACCGCCTATATCGGCTTGTAGCCGTTTGTATTGATATTTGGTCAATCGCATACAAGCGGACGGTATATGCCGCGAAAGCCGCTTGATGTGAGAAAGGCGTATGGTAGGCTATTTGCCAACAGCAAACAAAAAGCCCCTTGGGGCGTTTGGTCTTGGCTCTTTGCCTAAATACCATACGCCGCAGAGGCTCGCGTCAAGCGGAACGTGGAATAAATAGTCCGCGTATTAAATACGCATTATAAGTTGAAAGTCTATCTTTCTCGGCTCTTGCGGCAATGTGCTCGGGATTTTTTGAACCGGGAATCACCACGTTTCCGCTCTGCACGTGCCAACGCAATATTACCTGCGCGTTTGTCTTATTGTACTTTGCGGCCAGGCGCGAAAATACCTCTTCGTTCACCAGCTTTTTATCGCCGTGACCCAAGGGATACCACGCCATAAGTTTTATGCCGTGAGGGAACAGATATTTTTTTAGCTCCGTCTGCGGATAGTAAGGGTGCGCCTCTACCTGCAAAATCTGGGGCACTACCTTGCAGCCCTCAATCACCTGCCCCGCGAGCTCTTCGGGGAAGTTCGAAAGGCCGAGCGCGCGCACTTTGCCCACGGCATATGCCCGTTCCATTGCCCTGTAAGCCGCCATAAAGTTGCCAACGGGCTGGTGGAGAATCAGCAGGTCGATATAGTCGGTATTCAACCTCTTCAAAGTGTCGGATATGGCCTTTTCGGCGTTCTCGTACTCAGAAGGCCACAGCTTTGTTACGAGGAATATATCTTCGCGCTTTACGCCGCTCCTCTTGATTCCCCTGCCCACGCCGCGTTCGTTCATATAGGCGTTGGCGGTATCTATCAGTTTGTAGCCGCATTTAAGCGCGGAATATGTTGCGTCCTCCGCCTCCTTCGGCGAAAGAAGAAAGGTTCCCAGCCCCAGAGCGGGCATTTTTACTCCGTTGTTCAAAACAAAATATTCCATATAAAAACCTCCCTGAATTAAGCAGGAATAAGCAGGCCGCCCCGCCTTTGCGGCGCGGCCTGCGGGCAGATACACCCTTTTGAAAATCAGACTATGCCTGTGCTTTCAAGCCAGTCGCGCACGGTACTTTCGGATGCGCGCGAGCTGAACCTTTGCCCTTCAAGCCAATTGCCCGTGCCCGCCATTTCGGCAAGCAGCTCGCCGCTTTGACCCAGCCCCGAGCTTGACGAAGTGCAGAGCGGCAATCTTTTCAAGCACGGGGTCGGTGAAGAGGCCTCCCCTTCCTTCGCCGAAGGGCGCCCACGCCTCGTGAACCACGCCGTACTTATTCATCCATTCGTGCGCGGCCTTCTGCTGGTTGTGCGGGTGCGTTTCAACCTGGTTGACCATAGGCTTTATGCGCGAAAACGAACAGATGTCCACAAGCCTGTCGGGGTTGAAGTTCGAAACGCCTATCGCGCGCAGCTTGCCCTCGGCATACAGCTCCTCCAAGGCGCGCCACGCGCCGTAATAGTCGGCAAACGGCTGGTGCAGCAAAACGAGGTCGATATAATCGAGCTGCAATTTGCGCATAGATTCGATAACCGACTTCCTGCACTCCTCATATCCGTAGTGCTCTATCCACACCTTAGTGGTTATAAAAAGTTCCTCGCGCGGGATGCCCGATTTTTTTATGGCGTTGCCCACTTCCTCTTCGTTGAAGTAAGACTGCGCCGTGTCTATGTGGCGGTAGCCGACTTTGAGCGCGTCTGAAACGCACCTTTCGCATTCGTCCTTTGTAACCTGATAAACTCCGTATCCGAGCCGGGGCATCTTTACCCCGTTGGAAAGAGTTACGTACTCCATAAAAAACTTCCTCCTTTTTTTGTTTGCAGGCATATTTTACCACGCCGCTTTATGCAAAGGAATAGCCGTTTGGTTTATTGCATCAACTTAAAGTTTATGCCAGGAACAAGAAAATGCGGCGCGCACCGCCCGCACCGCAAAATGACGGCATACGGATAAAGCGGGCGTATAAAAACGCGCTGGCGTGGCAAAAACTTTTGCGGAGGTGTTTTATATGGCAGATTCTATCACCGCAAAAGAACTTACAATGCTTTCGCAGGCCCTGACGACGGAGGGGCTGATTTGCAAGAAAGCGAGAATGTATTCCAACACGCTTACAGACCCTGCGCTTGCCGACTGTATGGCCTGCATAGCAGACGCGCACGAAAAGCGCTACAACGCGCTTTTGAAACAACTTGGCTGAAAAGGAGGAAAATATGAAACTTACAAAGAGTGACACAAGCCTTTGCGAAAAGGACGCATTGCAGGATATGCTCGACAGCGAAAAGGCGCTGATGAGCCTTTATACCACCGCGCTGTACGAGGGCGACGGCAAGAACGTGAGAAAGAGCTTTACAGACAATCTTTTGGGCGTGGCTGAAAACCAGTATACGCTGTACCAGCAGATGAGCGCGCGCGGGTACTATGAAGCCGCGCCCGCAAAGAAGGATATGATAGACCAGGCCAACGATATGTTCAAAAAACAGCAGAAGGCGCTCAAAAGCAAAACCGCAGGCACAAATAGCTGATTGCCGCGGCAATATGCCGCAATTATTGAAGAATTTTGTAAAGTAACGGGCGTGGCGGACGAAAAAATTTTCGTCCGCCACGCCCCATTTTTATAAACATTTTAAATTTTTCCGTCACAAATTTTTTGGTATGTAGTAATACACCATAAAAAACGGCGCAAGCAGAAGCGGCAGTATTGCAACGAGTATCCACAAAGAATACGCAAAAAAGCCGAAGCGCGAATACAGTCCTTCCGCACGGGCGCGCATCCAGGCATCCGCCGCAACATATGCGGGAATTGCAGAAAAGCCCCATACTGTAAAAATCACCGTACCCGCGATTTTTGCGGGATAGAATGGCTGTCGAGAAAGCACAGACCGAGGCAAAGGCCGCCAAAAAGAAGCGACAGGCAGAAGACAAGAATTTTAACTTTGACGCCGTTCATATTGCTTACCCCTCCCCCTTAAAAACGCAGTATTTGCGGCATATTGTGCGGTCAATTGGCCTTACCCGAGCCTTCGGCGCCCTCTTCGAACGCCGAAAAGATATCGGCGGAAGATACGCTGTGCGAATGTATGAGCTCGTAATATTCGTCGCCAGAAAAGTCGCGCTGTTTGGTGTATTCGCCGCCGAGCGCCTCTATCGCGTATTTAAGTTCCTGGAACTCGACATACGATATGCCCTCTTCGTCTATCTTGTCCAAAAGGTAGGGAAGCGCCCTTTCATCGCCGTAAGAGGCCAGATATCCCGCAAGCATAGGCACGTCGTCGCCCGAGCGGAACTCCTTTAAAAGAATATCGAATATGCGCTCGTCACGCCCCTTGACCTTTGAAAGAATTTCAAGCATAAGCGGCCGCTGCACTCCGTTTTTATAATTTTCGAGCGCGCGCTCCTTAACCAGGTCGGCGTTCTCCTTTATAAAGTCGGCGCACTGGTTTTTGAAGTCCTCGTCCTCCTCGCGCTCTATAAGGCGCATATATGCGGGGATAGCCGCGGGCGACGAGCCCAGAATGTTCACCACATACTGTTTGAGCCCCTCTTCGGCGCCGTCTAAAAGGGGAAGAAGCATAGCCTCGCACTCGGGGCGCGCCTCTATCGCCCTGCACAAAAATTCAGAGACGGGCACGCCGTTTTTTACGTGCGCGCGCAGGCACTTTACAAGCTCGGCGGGTTGCATTGCGGCGTAGTAGCCGTTGGGGCTTGTCCCCAGCGACTTCAAAACGGTGTTGCCGAACTTTGCGTACATTTCGGGAATCATATCTTCCCACTCTTCCTCTTTGAACTTGCCGGCGTTTTTGGATATATATTCGGAAAGCCGCTTATCGAACATTCCGTCGAAATCGTATAACTTCATTGCATAGCCTCCATTATCGCCTCGTACGCCTTTTTATCGGCGTCGAAAAAGCTGCACACGTCGCTTTGGGGCACCTCTGACTGCCTTATTCCCGAAACGGTGAACATTGCGGCGGAGAGGGCGCGTTCGTCGGCGGCAAGTTCAAGGTTGCCGTAGCGCGACATTGCCTTGTAAAGCCGTTCTGCCGCGCCGCAGAACTTGGCGGAATAGCCTTCGTCGAGTATTCCGAAGCGCGACACGAGCACGGAATATGCCGAAAGAAAATGTTTGCGCTTTGCCCTGCCTATGTGCAGGGCGTAAATATCCACGCACTTATATATGTTGCAGATGACCACGCCGAACTGGTTATCTTCGTTGCGCTCGCAGATGTCGTGCAGGACGGAAATTTTAAGCCCGTCAGATAAAAATGCGTTTAAAAGCAGGCCGCGCACATAGTCGTCGTACCCGCCCTTTACGGCGCACAGCGCCGCGACGAGGTGGAGCTGGTTATCTTCTGAATTTTCCGTTTCGTCGAAGCTCCACTTTATACATTCCAGAACGTTCACGTCCTTGGCGAGCTTCATCGCGCCCCGCCCGGGCAGGCGGTAGAAGGCCGATAAAAATTCGAGCGAGCTTTCGCGCACGTCCTGGGGCAGGCGGTAAAAATAGCCGAACTCCTCCTGCTTTCCCGCCGCAACGTTTTCGCGCGCGCGGCGCAGGTAGTAGCGCGCCACAACGGCGTCTGGATTTATGGTTAAAAGTTTGTCGAAGGCGGCAAAGCTCTCTTCGTAGTTGCCGCTGTTATAGGCTGCTATCGCCTTGAAATAGAGCACCGTGGTGTCGTAGGCAAAGTCGCCTTCCAGCTTGCAGAACAGTTCGAACGCCTCTTTGTGCAGCTTGTTTTCGCAGCACACCGTGGCAATTTTATATATATCGTCGGGGTCCTTCGCGTTCAGGCTGACCAGTTTGAAGGCAAGCTCCCTGCCTTCGTCGGCCCTTTTCTGCTCTGTCTTTACGGCGGCGAGCGTGGTGAGCGCCTGCACGTCGTCGGGCTTTGATTTGAGTATGGAAAGGCATTCCGCCTCAGCCTCGTCGCACTTGTCGCAGATTATGTTGCACATTGCGATGTAGTTGCGCGCCGAAAAATAACGGGGGTTGCCCTCGGTCACCTTGTCGAACTGCTCGATTGCCCTGTCGTACTGCTGCGCGCGCATAAACTCCACCCCGCGCGATATCTCGGCAGAAAAATCGGCAATCTGCGGCGGATACACGAAGTGCAGAGGATTTTCCCTTTTGCGCAGAAACCCGTCTATAATCTCCCTTCTGGCGTCGGGCGAGAGGTCGTCCGTTTCTATGAGCAGCTTGTTGTAGTAATACGCGGCAAAGTGCTCGTTGTCGAGGTTCATATAGTTTACGGCAAGCCCTTCGTAGGCGTCGGCAAGGTCGCCTTCGGGAGCTTCGTCGAGATAGCGGAACCAGTTGTTCACAGACTTTTCGTAAAGCTCCATATCGTCGAACACCTCGGCATACAGCATAAACGAGCGGTCGTCGTCGAAGTTGAGCTCGGCGTTCTTGTTAAGGATTTTGAGCGCGCCTATTAAGTTGTGGTCGTCCAGCTTGCGGGCGGCTAAGGTAAGCAGCCTGTCGTCGCTGAAATCAATGGCTTCCCTGCTCATTTAAATAACTTATCTATGTCCTCTTTAAGAAATTTGTAGTCTGTGTTGCAGTAGTGGCAATGCACCGAAACTTCGCCCTGCTCTTTAAGAATATTTTCAAGCTCGCTTTTGCCCACCGAAAGAAGGAGGGTTGCTATCTTCCCGCGCGAGCAGTTGCACTTGTACTGCGGCTCGGTTATGTACATATGCACGCCCGCGGTCTGCTGCGAAAAGTACTTCTTTATCAGCCCTTCCGCGCCGAGGGTGCGGATATCTTCGGCGACGTCGGCAATTTGAGCAAACTTATCTTCGGCGAATTTTTTAACTTCGTCGGTATGCCCCGGCAGAAGTTGCAGCACCACGCCGCCCGCCGCAAGGCACTTTTCGCCGTCGAACTTCGCGCCCACGCGCACCTTGGTGGGAATCTGCTCCGAAAGGTCGAAATAGTGCTCCATATTCTCGGAAACGTCGTCGGATATCAGCTCGCACGCGCCGGTGAAGGGGCGGTAAAAGCCGTCGTCCTTGACCACCGTCATAAAGCCGCCTTTGAGCCTGCCGCCCGCCGAGCCGTCGATATACCCGCGCATATGAAGGTCTATATCGCCCGAAACGCTGGCGCTCCCGCCGCCTTCGGCGCCCTTTATGGTAATGGAGATTGCTCCCTTTTCACTCTTCAAGCACCCCGCCATATATACGCCGCAGGTCAGAAGCTCGCCGAGCGTCTTGCCCGCCGCGGCGTCGAGCGAGTGCACGTCGCGCGCCCTCTGCACGAGGTCGGTCGTATCTGTAACCGTAAGCGACGCCTGTTTGTCGCATATAAGCGTTTTATAAAGTCTGTTCATATGATTACTTCCTGTATGCACCTGATATACAATTATATATAAAGTGCGCAAAGGGCGCTTAAACGCGCCTTAAACGGCGAGGCATATAAAGTTTGCGCGCAGGCTGTCCTCTTTGAGCTCTTCGCCAAGGTGCCCTTCGGTGCGTAGCACTTTGAAGCCCGCCCCTTCAAGACAGTTTTTGACGGATGGAATTTCGTGCGCATACTGCACCTGACGCTCGTCCGCGCGGCTGAATAGCCCGTCAGACTGCCTGGTAAACACGGTGATATCCATCTCTACCCTGTCGCCCTTCCATTTATTGAACCACAGCCAGGTTATATCCTCGCCGTCATCCGCGAACAGGTTGTCGCCCAGCACGTTTTTGAGCTTATATGCCGTGCTTATATCGAACACGAACGCGCCGCCCTTTTTAAGGCAGGCGCGCACGCGCGAAAATGCGGCGTGCAGTTTTTGCGAGGGGACGTAGTTGAGGCAGTCGTTCACGGCTACGGCGAAGTCCGCCCTGCCGCTGTATTTTAGTTTGGT
Source organism: uncultured Eubacteriales bacterium (assembly GCA_900549005.1). GTDB lineage: Bacteria > Bacillota > Clostridia > Christensenellales > Borkfalkiaceae > Coproplasma > Coproplasma stercorigallinarum. The sequence continues at coordinate 9,230 of URMT01000038.1, forward strand.
TATATCGCCGAGTAAAAATTCTGCGCGAACGCCCTCGGCAGCGGCAAGCTCGCGGGCGCGGGTGAGCATCTCGGGCGAGATATCTGTGCCGCACATTTCCTTGCCCGCCCTGTAAAGGGCGCGCGTAAAATAGCCGTTGCCGCAGCCTATGTCTATGCCGCGCGGGCCTGCGCCCAGGCCTTGGAGCGTGTTAATTAAATACTGCGACCATTTTTCATAGTCGCAGTCAGAGTTGAGGTATTCAAATTTTCCGCCGAGGGCGGAGTAGCCGTCGTTCATTGCAAAAGCCGCCTTTACCTTAACAGGTTGTCTGCGCTTATCTTCTTTTTCTTCTTGCCCTTCTTGCTATCGTCCTGCAAGGCCTTTTCCCTTTCGGCAAACATCTTGTTATATTCCGCGTAGCGCTGGTCGTTCTTGTGTTCCTCTTCGTATGCGGCGATGTCGGCTTCGAGCTGTTTCCTGCCCTCGCCCACCTTCGCTATGTCCGCCCTCGAAAAGGACTTGCCCAGCGCGGGCACGGTGCCGCTTATGGGGGGAACGGGCCTGCCCACAAGTTCGCTCTTGCCTGCGGCGAGTATTTCGCGCGCTATCCTGCGCTCTTCCTCCGCCTTCTCTTCGGCAAGCTCTTTTTCGGTCTTCTTGGCGCGTTCGGCCGCCTTCTGCGCCTCTAAATTGGGCGTGATGTACATATCGAACACCCATTGCGTGAAGCTCATCCACACGAGGAACACATACGAAAAGCCGAAGATTATGAAGAGTATGAGCGCTATTATCTGCATAAACGAACCCATAAGCAGGAACCATACGGGTATGAACGCTATGCCGAGCATTATAATAGTCTGGATAATGCTGCCGATTATAAGAATGAACGTGTTCTTTATAAGCTGTATTGGGCCGACCTTGTAGCTCACGCCCACGGCGATAAACCACATACAGATTATGCCCACGAGCACGCACAGTATAATCATAAGCACGGTTGCGGCAATCGGCCAGGCCGAAGGCTCGCCGATGGCTATCTGATAATTTTTCCAGTCGCTCACAAGCACGGTGCAGAAGAAAACTATCATAAACAGCGCCGTGGGGAAGGCGACGTTGAGATAGCACTTTTTAACGCCGCGGAAGTAGCCCTTCACCGTGAATTCGCCGTGCGTGTTCACCAGCTTTTTCATAGAATAGCACGCGCCCGCAACGCCCACCGCGGCAATCAGGCCGCACACTATCGCAAGCGAGTAAAAGAGCATATCCGCCGAAAAGTTAAGGCTTTCGGCAAGTCCCGAAACGTTTGGCGTGGAAGGGAAGCCCACGGGTCCCAAGTTAGAGCCGAACGGGTAGGTGCCCGACACCGTGTTTACGTACACATTGCGGAAATACACCACAAGCACGAGCGGCAAAAAGAACACGAGCGTGAGCAGGTTGTTTATTATAATCTTTCCGAAGTTGGACTTGAAAACCGTCCACGTATCGCCCCACCTGCCCTTGGGAAGTTCCGCGCGCGAATAATCGGATATTTCGTTTCCTTCAAAGGACTTTACTCTGGAATCTGCCATAAAAGTTTCCTTGTTAAAAAATATAGGTAGTAATCTTACAGGGCGCGGCCGCGCCGCGCACAAAATTGTGCGCTACGCCGCAGCCGGAAGCCGCCCGCAGCCTTTTAAGCGTTATTTACAGCATTATACCGCAAAGTTATTATTTTTTCAATTATTTTGATTGAGGTTTAATAAAATTCTTTACTTTTGGGCGGGGCTGTGATATATTTATCGTACTGAATAGAGGAGCGGACGAGCATCAGTACCCGCGCAGTTGAACCAAAGGGCATTCTTATTCTGCACGGCGAAAGGGCATCTCCGCCGAAGCGCAGCTTTCCCCTTGCCCTGCGCTGGGTGTAAAGGTCAATACCTTTGCAACTGTCGCTTTTTGTATGCGTCGCGCTATTGGTAAAAGGCATAAAAATCTTTTTCCGCAGGCGTGCCCTGCGGTTTTTTTGGCTTTATAATTTCAGGAGAACATTTATGAAAAGATACAACGTCGGCGTTATAGGCGCCACAGGAATGGTGGGACAGAGGTTCCTCCTTTTGCTTGAAAATCACCCCTGGTTCAACGTAACGGTGCTTGCGGCTTCGGCCTCTTCGGCGGGCAAAAAGTATAAAGACGCGCTCCGCCGCTGGCATATGAGCGTGCCTATGCCCGAAAAGTACGCCGATATGGTAGTTTTTGACGCCTCGGCCGACAGGGAAAAGATTGCCTCTTCCGTTGACTTCTGCTTCTGCGCGGTCAATATGAAGAAGGAGGAAATCAAGGCGCTTGAAGAATCTTACGCAAAGCTGGAATGTCCCATAGTTTCAAACAACAGCGCGCACCGCTTTACGCCCGACGTGCCGATGGTTATACCCGAAATAAACGCAGGCCACCTTGCGGTAATCGAAGCGCAGAAAAAGCGCCTTGGCACCAGGCGCGGGTTTATAGCGGTAAAATCCAACTGCTCGCTGCAATCTTACGTGCCCCTTTTGCACCCGCTTAAAAAATTCGGCATAAAGAGCGCCGCGGTAACCACATATCAGGCGATATCGGGCGCGGGCAAGACATTTGAAACGATGCCCGAAATTTTGGACAACGTTATACCCTACATCGGCGGCGAAGAGGAAAAGAGCGAAAAAGAGCCCCTTAAAATATGGGGCAACGTTGAAGGCGGCGAAATTGTGCCCACAGACGGCCCCGCCATTACGGCGCAGTGCCTGAGGGTGCCCGTATCCGACGGACACACGGCGGCAGTTTTCGTAAACTTTGAAAACAAACCTACCAAGGAAGAAATTTTAAACGCGTGGGCGGCATTTGAAGGCGAGCCGCAGAAGCTGCACCTCCCTTCGGCACCCGAACACTTTATACATTATTTTGAAGAGGACAACCGTCCCCAGCCCAGACTTGACAGAATGGTTGAAAACGGAATGGCGGTATGTGCGGGCAGACTGCGCGAAGACAACGTGTTCGATTATAAGTTCATAGGTCTTTCGCACAACACCCTGCGCGGCGCGGCGGGCGGCGCGGTGCTCCTTGCCGAACTGCTTGCGGCGAAGGGATATATTCAATAAGCTCACAGATTTTACGCTTGGTGACAGCGTAAAATCTTCGTAATTTGGGGGAGCCAGCTCCCCCTTGCACCGATTTTAAGGGCTCTCTTATCGTATAATCGGTGCAATTCCCCCTTTGGTGAGCTCGCTTTCGCGACAAATTGTGTCGCGCTTAACGGCGAACTAAATTCGCCTTGCGCACGTAATTATTTTAAAATAATATTTGTCATTGACGCGCGTGCGCGAGCGAAGCGATGCCCTGCCGAGGCTCCCGAAGGGAAACGGCAGATGAACGTAGTGACGAAACTCTGCCGCGTGAATAGTGTGAGATAATAAACATTTATTGTTTGCAGCGGCAGATTGCATTATAAAGCGAACAATCGCAATTAAAGTCGCTTCGCTCCTTACGACCGAAGCGGAGAAATCTCAACCGCAATATAAACGCACACAGATTATTTTAAAATTCAAACTTTTTTGTTTTACAAAAATATAATATATTAACAAAATTTTCCGTATGGAGGATTTACGGATGGTCGGATTTTTTAAGGGAACGGCTACGGCTATGGTTACCCCCTTCAAGGACGGAGAAGTCAACTTTGAAGCCTTCGGGAAAATGATTGAATACCAGATTGAAAACGGCACGGATATGCTCCTTGTGCTGGGCACCACGGGCGAACCGCCCACGATGACCGACGAAGAGAAGGCCGCCGTTATGCGCTTTACGGCAGAGCGTGCAAAGGGCCGCGCCAAGATTATGTTCGGCTGCGGTTCAAACAGCACGGCGCACGCCGTTGAGATGGCAAAACTTGCCGAAAGCATAGGCGCCGACGGATTGCTGGCCGTTACGCCCTACTACAACAAGTGCACTCAAAACGGCATAGTGGAATACTACAAGGCCATATGCTCCGCGGTTTCCATACCCGTAATCGCCTATAACGTTCCCCCGCGCACGGGCGTGAACATTCTGCCCGCGACGGCCGAAAAGCTGGCGGAAATACCCAATATGGCGGGAATAAAAGAGGCGTGCGGCAATATGGAGCAGATTTGCGAGACTATGAGGCGCGTGCGCGGAAAGATGGACGTATATTCGGGCGACGACAACCTGAACTTGCCCATACTTGCAATAGGCGGCGCGGGACTCATTTCGGTAGTTTCGAACATAGCGCCAAAAGAGTGCAAGCAGGTATACGAATATATGGCGGCGCACGATTTGGACAGAGCCAACGAACTGGAAGACAGACTTCTGCCGCTGATTGACGCGTGCTTTACCGAGGTCAATCCCATACCCGTAAAATACGGCTGCAACGTGATAGGGCTCGACGCGGGACTGCCCCGCCCTCCCCTCACCGAGCTTGAAGACGCGCACAAGAAGATAATGGACGAATGTATTGCAAAGCTGGGGTTGAAAAAGGTATGATTAAGATACTTGTCTGCGGAATAGCGGGGCATATGGGCAGGAATATATGCGAATTACTCGCGGGCGACGGCGAAGCCGAGGTCGTTTGCGGCGTAGATTTGCACGAGAGCGAAAACTTTAAAGGCAAGGTATACAAGACCTTTGCCGAAGTGCAGGAGAATGTTGACGTTGTGATTGACTTTTCCTCCCCCGCCTGCCTGAAAGACGAAATGGAATACTGCACAGGCCGCGGCGTGCCCGCGGTGATTGCCGCAACGGGATATACCCCCGAACAGCTTGCCTATATAGACGAATGTTCCAAAAAAGTCGCCATATTCCGCACGGCAAACTTTTCGGTAGGCGTAAACCTTTTGGTGAAGCTGGTAAAGGAGGCGGCAGCCTTCCTCGGCGAGAGCTTTGACATAGAGATTGTGGAAAAGCACCACAACCTTAAAAAGGACGCACCCAGCGGCACGGCGCTTATGCTTGCCGACAGCGCAAATTCCGCCTTTGAGCAGAAGAAGCCGTATGTATGCGGCAGAGAGGGAATGGTAGGCGCGCGCGGCAGAGAGATTGGTATGCACGCCGTGCGCGGCGGCACGATAGTGGGCGAACACGAGGTGCTGTTCTGCGGCGAGGACGAAATTATAACGCTTGCGCACTCGGCACGCTCCAAAAAGGTGTTCGCGGCGGGTGCGATACGCGCGGCAAAATGGCTTGCGGGCAAACCCGCGGGAATGTACGATATGAAAAACGTGCTTGAAAACCTGTAAATAATCTTTTACATAAGTAAAACAGCCGCGGGGCGCGGAAAAATTTTCCGCGCC
>URMT01000039.1 GCA_900549005.1 uncultured Eubacteriales bacterium
GCCAGGCACAGTGGCTCACACCTGTAATCCCAGAACTTTGGGAAAAAGTTTTTTCGCCGCGCCCCCGCCATTTACCGTTTATACGGCAAAACCGCAAACGCTTTTATTTCACAATATATTCAGTCCTTTTCCCTTGCGCGCGCGCCGCAGTTATGGTAAAATATACTTATTCTGATTATGCGCGGGCACGCGCCCGCAGAATACGGTATATATTTATGAAACTTAAATTTTTTGCAGTCGCCCTGGCGGCCGCCGCGGCGGCGCTCTGCCTGCCCGCCCTTTCGGGCTGCGCACAGGATACGGGCGTGGAATACACGCTGTACGATTCCGAAGGCGATGTCATCCGCACCGACCTGTTCGCCGAAAACGAGGAAGTGTATAAAGAGTGGCAGTCGGGCGAAGACTACGCCGCTCCCGACCCCGCGCCCGAAGGTTCCTATTACGTGGTTTCGGGTTACAGCGGAAGTCCCGAAGAGCTTGTAATTCCCGCAGAGATAAACGGCGCCCCCGTGCGCTCGGTTGCAATGGCGGCATTTTATACCTGCCGTTCGTTGACCTCCGTCGTCATCGAAGAGGGTGTAGAGGAAGTCGGCCAGGCGGCATTTGCCCTTTGCCAGTCCCTGCGCACGGCGGTTCTCCCCGCAGGCCTCGACGTGGCAGAGAGTATGTTCGGTGGCTGCGACTCGCTCGAAAGCGTGGTTCTGCCCGAGGGCGCAACTTCGGTAGGCCACCGCGCGTTCGAATCGTGCGCCAAACTCGTCGCCGTGGGTGAAGAGGGCGAAACGGGCCTCAACCTGCCCTCAACGCTCACCTTCCTCGGCGGCAACTCATTCTACGGCTGCACTTCGCTCGAAGGGGCGGTGGTTATACCCGAAGGCGTCACCAGAATTTATCAGTACTCCTTTGGCAACTGCACGGGCATTACTTCGGTGAGTATGGGCGACGGGGTGACGCGCATAGACGAAGCCGCCTTCGGCGGCTGCCGCGCGCTCGAAGAGATAGAAATTTCCTCTTCGCTCACGCGGCTCGACAGCGGCGCGTTCAGCTACTGCGAACAGCTCGGAAGCGTGTATCTGCCCGATTCCTTGCAGTTCATTGGCCAGTTTGCCTTCCAGAACTCGGGCGTAACTTCCGTGCGCCTGCCCGAGGGTAAGGGCGCCTGGCTCTATTCGACCGAGCTCGAAGAGGACGACCCCGAAACGGATGAGGACGAGTCCGAAGTGCCCGGCGATACCGAGGCCGTCTATCACACGGCAAAGGTGCTCAATTTCCGCTATTCTTCCGAAGTCGCCTACGAAAACAGGGGCTACGTTCCCTCTACCGAACTTTCAGACGGCGAAAAGGCCGCCGGATACCTCACTATGACCGACGATACCGCCACCCGCGATAACGACGAAGACTGTATGTCTGCCTTCTGGTACTTCGTCGAAGTGTAACCGCACGGCCTGCACGAAAACCAAGTTGCGCAAAGTTATATTTGCAATTAAAGATATTGTATAAATTTAAAGCCCGTGTGCGCGGCAAAGTCGCCGCGCACACGGGCTTATTTTCACAACCTGCGGCTGTGCGCCGCATTATCTGCCGTATTGTGCCGTTTTTTTGCATATCCGCCGCCCGCATATACACTTTTTACGGGGCGGCAAGCCGCGGCTAAGATAGTGCATACGTCGCGGCGGAAATACCACGTCTGAAAAGTTATATTGTCAAAAACTTTTTAAGATAACGCAAAAAGGCGAGCGGCTTTCAGCCGCCCGCCATATAAACTTCATTGAAGGCTTCAAATAAAGGGGTTACGCCCTCTCTACGGTCTTCATACACCTCGTGCACACATAACCCGTAACAGCCTTGCCGTTTGCGTCTATATAGCTGATTTTCTGAACGTTAGCCTTGAACGTTCTCCTCGTCCTTCTCTTGGAGTGGCTTACGTTGTTTCCGGACGTCTGTCCCTTACCGCATACGCTGCATACTCTCGACATAATAAAAACACCTCCGTGGTGGAAATTTTAAAAAAAGCAAAGTAAATAAAAGCCGCTTTTCAAAAACGGCTATACTAATATAGCACCTGTTTTAAAAAAAATCAATCAAAAAACGCACGATTTTCAAATTTTTTCGCCCGCGATAAAAAATAAATGCGCGCGGCGCGGCAATTTATACAATAATTTTCGGGTAAAGACTTGCAAAAAACGGCCAAATAGTATAAAATAACTTCGACAGGAGTTAATATGTCAGTCAACACAAGCAACGTTTACGGTAAAATTTCAATATCCGACCAGGTTCTCGCAAAGGTGGCGGCATACGCCGCCCTGGAATGTTACGGCATCGTAGAACTTGTATCCCGCCGCTTTAAAGATTCGCTTTCAGAGCTGTTCAAAAAATCGTCTGCAAACGGCAAGGGGATTAAAGTCGTAACCAGCGGGGACAGGATTTATATAGACGTGTACGTCATCGTCAAATACGGCGTATCTATAAACGCCGTCGCGGAATCGCTCAAAGAGGGAGTAAAGTATAAGGTAGAGCGCTTTTCGGGTATGATAGTGGATACGGTGAACGTAAACATTATGGGGGTCAAACTCTGACCGCCCTTTTCCGCGCGCCCGCATAAGGGCGCGTCTTCTTAATCTTTGAGGAGTAATATGCAAAAAATCATCAACAGCACCGATTTCCGCAAAATGGTCTCTTCCGGTGCCAGAATGCTTGAAATAAACAGGGCCAAGGTAGACGCCCTCAACGTATTCCCCGTACCCGACGGCGATACGGGTACCAATATGTCGCTCACTATGCAGTCGGCGATAACCGAGATGAACGCCTGTTCGTCCAACCGCTTCCAGGAGATATGCGACGCCGTTTCAAAGGGCGCTCTCCGCGGCGCGCGCGGCAACTCGGGCGTAATCACCAGCCAGATTTTCCGCGGCATCTGCTCGGTAGTGCGCGAGTGCCAGCAGGGCATAGACACAAAGACTTTCGCAAAGGCGATGGAGGCGGGCACAAAGGTCGCTTACAGCGCCGTTTCAAAGCCCAAAGAGGGCACCATTTTAACGGTCGTAAGGCTGATGAGCGAGGCCGCGCCCAAACTTGCAAGCAAGAATAAAGATTTCGTAGACTTCTTCACCGCGCTCATTGCCGTCGGCGACGAAGCTCTCGCCCATACCCCCGAACTTCTTCCCGTGCTCAAAAAGGCGGGCGTCGTAGACAGCGGCGGCGTGGGGCTTATGACTATAATGCGCGGCTTCCTTGCCGCAGTTTCGGGCGAAGATATCGGCACCGAAGATATCCCCACCGACGCCCAGACGCAGAAAAAAGAGGCCGAATTCGGCGACAATTCCGATATAATAAACCTCGACCTCGGCGAGATAGAGTTTGCCTACTGCACCGAATATTTCATCATCCACTTGAAGCCGATGACCACCCTCGCCGACATAGACAGGCTCAAAGAAAAGCTGATGCAGATAGGCGACAGCGTAATCTGCATAGGCGACCTGGAACTCGTAAAGGTGCACGTGCACACCAACACGCCAGGCATAGCGCTCTCTTACGCGCTCGAACTCGGCGAGCTCGACAGAATAAAGATAGAAAATATGCTTGAAGAAAACCGCCAGCTCAAAGCCAAGCTGGAAGCCGAAAAGAAGGAGATGGGTATGCTTGCCATCTGCTCGGGCGAAGGCCTTGCGGAAATCTTCAAAGACCTTATGTGCGACAGGGTTATAGAGGGCGGCCAGACGATGAACCCCTCCGCGCAGGACATTGCCAGCGCGGTTCAGAAGATAAACGCCTCTACCGTGTTCGTATTCCCCAACAACTCGAACATAATTCTTGCGGCTGAACAGGCAAAAGACCTTGTAACCAACCGCAACATTCAGGTAATACCCACCAAAAACGTGCCCCAGGGCTTTGCCGCGGCGCTTGCCTTCAACCCCGAAGCCACCGTTCCCGTCAACAAGACCAATATGACCCACGCGATAGACAACGTGACCTCGGGTCTGGTGACTTACGCCGTGCGCAACACCACGATGAACGGCTTCAAGCTCAAAGAGGGCGACATAATCGGCCTCGACAACAAAAAAATTCTTGCCAAGGGCAACGACGTTGACGAAACCACCATAAAGCTGATAGAGGCTATGAAGACCGACGACCACGAGATGATAACGCTCTACTACGGCGCGGGCGTAAAGGAAGAGGAAGCCGAAGCTCTCGCCGCAAAAGTGGCCGAGCGCTTCCCCGAATGCGACGTAGATTTCCACTACGGCGGGCAGCCTGTATATTATTATATGGTTTCGATGGAATGACCCTTCACGAATTTTTCGTGCGGGCCGCGCACTAAAAATTCCGTGAGTTTGAGGTGCCAGCCCCTCTTGCCCCGATTTTTAGGGGCCCTCGATAATATAATCGGTGCAATTCACCCTTGGTGAGCCTGCTATCGCGGCAAATGTTGTCGCGCTGGCGCAAGGAAACCTTGCTTGCGCACGTTATTTGTTTTGAAAGCTCATTCGCGACTTCCGCCGGCTTCGCGTCTTGCTCGCATCTGCAAGGGTTATCTGTGCGGAATAAATAATTTGTTTAATTTTCGGGGAAAGATTGTTCTTTCCCCGTTGCCATATACGGGGCGCATACTACTTTTAAAGGCCGGCGCAGGCCGCAGTGCGGGGCACGGAATGAAACTTACAGAAATAAAATATATTTCCGAAAAACGCGAAAAAGATTTTGCAAAGCTCGGCGTGCATTCCGCCGAAGAGCTTGTGCGCCTGTACCCGCGCGACTTTCTGGACCTCACGCACGTTTCGCTCATCTCGCAGGCAGAACACAACGCGCACGCGCTCATTTCGTGCGAAGTGCTCAATGCCGAATTCAACCGCTTTGCCCGCCGCCCTTACGTAAAGGCGCTCTGCCAGCAGGAGGGCTGCGTGTTTACGGCAATCTGGTTCAACCAGCCCTATGTATTGCAGAAGTTGAAGCCGGGGCGCTACCTCTTTTACGGCAGGGTGCAGAACCGCTACGGAATGGGCGCCTCTATGGTCAATCCTTCGTTCGAAAGCGCCGACAACAATAAAAACTTGAAGGGCATAATTCCCGTCTATCCGCTCGCAGGCTCGCTCACGCAAAAGGTAGTGCGCGACGCCGTGCGCTTCGCGCTCACAAAGGTAGCGCCTTCAACGCTCATTCCCGAACAGCTCCGCAAAAAGTACGCCCTGGTGTCCCTTGCCGAAAGTTACAGGCGCATACACGCCCCGCAGTCGCAGGAGGACATAAAAAAGGCGTCCGCGCGCATCGCGCTCGAAGAGTACTTTCTTTTAATCTCCGCCTTCCGCGTAATAAAGGGGTACGGCGCAAAGGTGCGCCTCAACGCTTACTCCGTAACCGAAGCCGAAGTTTCGTCGTTTATGTCGCGCTTTCCGTTCTCGTTCACCGCGGGCCAGCTTGCCGCCGTGCGCGAAATTTACGATAACGTCCATTCCCCCTCGCAGATGAACAGGCTTTTGCAGGGCGACGTAGGCAGCGGCAAGACGGCCGTGGCCCTCACGGGAATGTATATGGCGGTAAAGTCGGGCTACCAGAGCGCGATGCTCGCCCCCACCGAAGTGCTCGCCCGCCAGAACTTCGCCCTCATACAGAAATATTTCCCCGAATATAACTGCGCCATGCTCGTCGGCTCTACGCCCGCGGCAGAAAAGCGCGCCATAAAATCTTCGCTGAAAAAGGGCGAAATACAGATAGTCTGCGGCACCCACGCCGTCATTCAGAAGGACGTCGCGTTCAAAAACCTCGCCTTCGTCGTGTGCGACGAACAGCAGCGCTTCGGCGTTGCGCAAAGGGCCTCGCTCGCCGAAAAGGGCGCGGGCTGCGACGTGCTTATAATGTCGGCAACGCCAATTCCCCGCACGCTCTCGCTGATATTCTACGGCGATTTGGATATCACCACCATAAAGGATAAGCCCGCCGCGCGGCAGGAGATAACTACGGCAATCATTCCTCACTCCAAGTATGCCGATATGCTCGGCTACATCGCCGCACAGGCGCGCGAAGGCAGGCAGTCTTACTTCGTCTGCCCCAAGATAGAGGGGGACGAAGAGGGCACCGTGATGTCCGTCACCGAGCTGTTCGAAGAGCTGTCGCAGAAGATGCGCGGCGTGCGCCTCGCCCTTTTGCACGGCAAGATGAAGGAGGCGGAAAAGAACGCCGTGATGGCCGACTTCAAGGCGGGCAGGTACGACTGCCTGGTATCCACCACGGTGATAGAGGTGGGTGTGGACGTGCCCAACGCCACCATAATGGTCATCTACAACGCCGAACGCTTCGGACTTTCGCAGCTGCATCAGCTCCGCGGCAGGGTGGGACGCGGCTCGCAGAAGAGCTACTGCTTCCTTTTAATGGGCACCGATACGCCGCAGGCGCGCGAGCGGCTTTCGGTAATAAAGAACAATTCCGACGGCTTCAAGATAGCCGAAGCCGACTTGCAGCTGCGTGGCGGCGGCGACTTTATGGGCACCCGCCAGAGCGGCCGCGTGCTCACCGAAATAGGCAACGCCGGCAGGGGTCTCGGCGGCGGGGGTCTCCCCGGAAGGGGTCTCGGCGGCGGGCTCGTTGCCGCCGCCGCAGGCGGCCCGGGCCATCTCCGACGAGGCTTTTTCGGGTGGCTTTGAAATTTCCGCCCTCCGTCGGGCCGCGCTCGAAAAGTATAAGGCGCTCGAAGACGTCGTGCTCAACTGAACCGTATAAAATTAACGTAAGGCCGCGCGGCGCAAAGTTTTGTTTGCGCCGCGCGGCCCGCTTTTACTCTATCGCAACAGGCGTTTCTGAAAACCGTTTGATTGATTCTTTATTGCCATTTCGTCTGGCGCAAACTTGCTCTCGCTCTGTCGTTTCGACCGAAACGAACGAAGTGAGTGAAGCGGAGAAATCTCAAATTATTTTTCTCAACGTCATTGACGCGATTGCGCTTGACAGCGAACAATCGCTATTCCGTCGCCTACGGCTCCTTACGACCAAGGGCGCAGCCCGCGTGGAGAAATCTCAAAAAAACGAATCAACGGACAAGAGATTTCTCCGTTCGCTCCGCTCAGTCGAAATGACAATCGGGGGGCGGCAGCCGCTTAGCTTGCGGCTTCCCGAAAAGGTCTTCCGTAAAGCAGTTTCGCAAATTGACGCACTTTTGCTTTATCATAATAAAGCGGTTGACAGGTCGTCCGCCGCCGTGCTATAATAAACAATAATTTCGCAAAACAATACTTTAATTGTGTGCGCCTCGCACTTTATCGCGCGGCCCGCGCGACAATTTCGTGAGGCTCGCACCTTATTGCAATAGTGCGGTTGACAACAGTAAGCGCGTATGCTAAACTGAACTATATTTTATTAAATTCAAAAATAAATTATGTCGCAAGCAAGGGTCTCGGCTGCAATAAGGTAAACAACTTGCAGCATCTGCCGTTTCCCTTCGGGAGCCTCGGCAGAGTAGCGCTTTGCTCACGCGGTCAACGCAAACGCTTTCATATGCGTTTGCTCACCTCATATCGCCACGCACAACGGGTGTCCGTTGTGCTATGAAAGGCTCATTTGGCCTTGCGCAGCAGGACACAATTTGTCGCTACTGCGAGCTCACCGGGGTGAATTGCCGCGACTATATAAATGTGGGCTGTAAAGGTCGCGGCAAGAGGGGCAGAGCTCCTCAAATCACGGAAATTGTCGCGCGCGGCCCGCGCGACAATTTCGTGAGGAGATTAAATATTTATGGAAAACGTAGGAAATCTTCAATCGTTCCGCAAGGGCGTTAAAATACTCGATGCCACCCTCCGCGACGGAGGAATAGTCAATTCGTTCTACTTTAAAGACGACTTCGTAAAGGCGCTCTATAAGGCCAATATCGCCGCGGGCGTAGACATAATGGAGTTCGGCTATAAGGTGTCGAAAAAGATGTTCGATACCACGAAGTTCGGCAAGTGGAAGTTCTGCGACGAAAAGGATATCCGCGCCATAGTCGGCGAAAACAAGAGCGATATGCTCATCAGCGTAATGTCCGACGTGGGCAGGGTCGACCTCAAAGAGGAGGTCATTCCCAAAAAGGAGTCGGTAATCGATATGTACCGCATAGCTACCTACGTGCACCAGATACCCTCCGCGATAGAGATGATAGAGTACTGCGCCAAGATGGGTTATAAGACGAGCTGCAACGTGATGGCCATTTCAAAGACTCAGGAGAGCAGCTTAAAGCAGGCTTTGGAGATAATAGGCCAGTCCCCCGCCGACATAATGGTGATAGTAGATAGCTACGGCGCGCTCTATCCCGAGCAGATTCGCCCCATATGCGATACATATCTGGAAGTAGCCGCAAAATACGGCAAGCAGGTGGGCATACACGCGCACAACAACCAGCAGCTTGCATTCGCCAACACTATCGAAGCGTGCGCCAAGGGCGTAAACTACCTCGACGGCACTGTGTGCGGAATGGGCCGCGGCGCGGGCAACTGCTTTACCGAAGCCCTTCTCGGTTTTCTCAAAAACCCCAAATATAAAATGGAGCCCGTCTTGAAGTTCATCCGCGAGTATATGAATCCCCTTTCAAAGGAAGTGAAGTGGGGGTACGACACCGCCTACCTTCTTACGGGAATGTACAACGTTCACCCCTACGCCGCCATCGACTTCATCAAGGCGGGGAGGGAGGATTATGAGGAGTTCATTCAGGAAATAATGGGAGTGGACTAAAAAGTTCACAAAAATGCCGCGCTGGCCGAGCGCGGCATTTTTCGTGAGACGGAGAAACCAAGGTCTCGCGCGGCGTGCGGTGTATAAACCGCCGCGCTCGGTCACCGTTCGGACTTTGATTTGCCCTCACTCACCTCACATTGCACAAACAGCGGGTGTCCGCTGTTTGAAGAACTGCAATGTTCGTCTCTTCGCGCGACTTTTCAGGGCCCTCGATTATATAGTCGCGCGAATTCACTTCTGGTGAGCCTGCTGCCGCAGCAAATGTGGTCGCGCTGGCGCAGGGGAACCCTGCTTGCAAACGTTAATTATCTAATTAGTTGTCATTTCGACCGAGCGTAAGCGAGCGGAGAAATCTCAAATTGTTTTTTAACGTCATTTCGAGCGTAGTAGAGAAATCTCTTTAAAGTTGATTATTGTTTAATAGCTTTATCTGCAGTATTTTCAGGCAAATCTTGATTTTCTATAAAGTTTCTCGAAAAAGTATTTTCTCTATGTTCCAATTCCACTTCATAATATTGATTATTGTTTAAGTTTTCTATTAATGTTTTATCGCTATTATTTGTTTGATTTTCTTTGATTTGCACTGTATATTCTTCATAGCCATTTTCATTAATATTTAAAATTACAATTGCTCGCGATGTCCCTTCTAATGTAGTATCTAATCGCCCCCCATTATCCTTAATAATACTTAATGTATTGCTATCAACTCTATCAATAGCACCATCATTTGCAAGTTTTGTGTTTACCGCATCTCTAAGTTCGCTTCTAGCATCTTGAATAGATGGATTATAACTAAAAACATATTCAGTAACATATCTTGCCCCAAAGAAATCATTTGTATCAAATGCATTATTTAATAATTCACTATTCGGATTAACTAAATTTTCAATACTAACATTCTCTTTTGGCTCAACATTTTCTATATAATATCCTTTGACATTATTAGATTGATTATAAAAGAAAAACATTCTTATATTATCTATATTCCCTCGCCCGTCGTCTACAATTTCCCACTTTGCATCTTCTACTTTGTTCATATCATAAGTGTTCCCTATTGCCTTACTTACCATATTTTCGTAAAGGTAATCATTTAAAGTGTCAGATACAATGGCTTGATACTCTTCATTGCCATTTTTGAAAAGTTCGGCAACAGTTTTCGGGGCGTCAAGGTCAGGTTCGGGCTCGGGCTCTGGTTCAGGTTCAGGTGTGGGCTCAGGTTCAGGTGTGGGCTCAGGTTCAGGTGTGGGCTCAGGTTCAGGTTCGGGCTCGGGTTCGGGGCCAATAATTATCGGCGGTTTGCTGTTTGCGCTTGAATCGTCACCGAAATTACAAGCAGGCAAGCTGAAAGCGACGGAAACGGCCGCACAGACAGAAATAATTGCCATAAGAAAGGCCTTTTTCATAAAACTCCTCCAAAAATTTTTTTCACAGGGCATTTTTATGTGCATTAAAAAAGCGCGCCTCCAACCGAAGACGCGCCCTGCATAAGTATCTCCGATTGTTGCTACACAAACCTTCACTCATAAGGAAACAGAGATACGAAATGCCGCCTTGTATCACGTTCAAAAAATATGGAATTGTGTAGCAAGATAAGTATAGCACAGGCAGGGTAAAACCGCAAGGGTATATAGCGGAATTTTTGTAAAAAAGGCGTGCGCAAAACGGTAACTCTATGTCAAAACTGACACGCTTTGCCCTTGCGCGCGCGTGCGCAATACTATATGTAGTATATATCCGCAGAACGGGGGCATAATTAAATAAATTTTGCTCAATTCGGTTGACAAACGTGCCTGCCTCTGTTAAAATAGCTCTTGCTGTTATGGTTAATTTGGGTCGTTATGCTTAATAACGACCTTAAAACAGTGTTAAATAAGTCCTTTTTTCACGTTCGCTTTAAGGGACGGACGGGGATAAAAGATATATTCCACAGGCCTTTTTATGGCCGAGTAAAACAAGGAGGACAACAATGCCCACTATCAATCAGCTTATAAAGCACGGCAGGGAAAAGCAGGTCTATAAGTCCAAGTCACCCATACTTGACAACTGCCCCCAGAAGCGCGGCGTGTGCCTTTCGGTTACCACCACGACTCCTAAAAAGCCTAACTCCGCTATAAGAAAGATTGCCCGTGTGCGCCTTACCAACAAGCAGGAAGGTACCGTATACATTCCCGGCGAAGGCCACAACCTTCAAGAGCACTCTTCCGTTCTTATCCGCGGCGGCAGGGTTAAAGACCTTCCCGGCGTTCGTTACCACATCGTTCGCGGCGCACTCGATACCGCAGGCGTGGCAAAGCGCAAGCAGGCACGTTCCCGTTACGGCGCAAAGAAGCCCAAGGCTTAATTTCGCGCGGACTTTGTCCGCATAAAGCATACAAAGCTACAATTTTACCCTACTTGTTTCGGAATATATCTTCCCTTAATACCGATAAAAGTAGGCAGTATTCGCCGCGTGCCTCAAAATTTTGCGGTAAACGGGCGGAGAAGATTTGCTACCGCAAAAACGGCAAGCAATAGCTTATTTAGAGTTTGGAATACAAAGTTCAGGCTCACCTTAAAAGAATAAAATAAAAGGAGAATAGTTATGCCCAGAAGAGGTAACGTCCCCAAGAGGGACGTGCTGCCCGACCCCGTGTATAATTCCAAGGTTGTAACCAAGCTCATCAACCAGATAATGTACGACGGCAACAAGGGTACGGCACAGAACATTGTTTACGACGCGTTCAAAATAATGTCTGAAAAGCTCGGACAGGACGCAATGGATATATTCAATCAGGCAATGAACAACATTATGCCCGTATTGGAAGTAAAGGCAAGGCGTGTAGGCGGCGCCAACTATCAGGTTCCCATCGAAATCAGGCCTGAAAGAAGGCAGACGCTTGCAATCCGCTGGCTGGTAATCAACACCAGGAAGCGCTCCGAAAGGGGTATGAGCGCAAAGCTCGCAGGCGAGCTTATGGATGCGTTCAACAACACCGGCGGCACTGTAAAGAAGAAGGAAGATACGCACAGGATGGCCGAAGCCAACAAGGCGTTCGCTCATTTCAGATTCTGATTTAGCCACGGGAGTAACATATGGCAAGAGAATACGATTTACTTCACACCCGCAATATAGGTATAATGGCGCACATAGACGCAGGCAAGACTACGACTACCGAGCGCATACTGTATTATACGGGCATCAATCATAAAATCGGCGAAACGCACGACGGCACCGCTACTATGGACTGGATGGTGCAGGAGCAGGAGCGCGGCATAACCATCACTTCCGCCGCAACCACCTGCCACTGGACGCGCAGCGGCAAGACCAAGGCTGACGAATGCCGTATCAACATCATAGACACCCCGGGCCACGTTGACTTCACCGTAGAAGTTGAGCGTTCGCTCCGCGTTCTCGACGGCGCCATCGCAACTTTCTGCGCAAAGGGCGGCGTTGAGCCCCAGTCTGAAACGGTATGGCGCCAGGCAGATAAATACAAGGTGCCCCGCATTGCCTACGTAAATAAAATGGACATCAACGGCGCAAACTTCGAGCGCGCCGTAAGAATGATGAGGGAGAGGCTCTCTGCCAACCCCGTTCCCATCGAGCTTCCCATCGGTAAGGAAGCTACCTTCCGCGGAATAGTCGACCTCATCGAAATGAATGCCGAAATTTACGATTCCGACGACGGCAAACAGTACCACAAAGACGAAATTCCCGCAGATATGCAGGCTGAGGCGGAAGAGCTTCATATGAAAGTTATGGAAGCCGCTGCCGAGGGCGACGACGAGCTTATGGAGAAGTTCCTCGAAACTATGGAACTCACCCCCGACGAAATAAGAAAGGGTCTTCGCAAAGCTACCATCGATATGAAGTGCACCCCCGTGCTCTGCGGTTCTTCCTATAAGAACAAGGGCGTTCAGATGCTTCTCGACGCCGTTATCGACTTCCTTCCTTCCCCCGTGGACGTTGACCACGTAAAGGGTATCAACCCCAAGACGGGCGAAGAGGAAGAGCGCAGGACGGCCGACGACGAACCTTTCTCGGGCCTCGCATTCAAGATTGCAACCGACCCCTTCGTGGGCAGGCTTGCATATTTCAGAGCATATTCGGGCGTGTTGGAGTCCGGTTCCTACGTATATAACTCTACCAAGGGTAAGAGGGAGCGCGTAGGCCGTCTCGTTCAGATGCACGCAAACAACCGTACAGAAATTCCCCGCGTTTACTCGGGCGATATCTGCGCGATAGTCGGCCTCAAAGACACCACTACGGGCGACACGCTCTGCGACGAAGCTCATCCCATCGTTCTCGAACAGATGACCTTCTCCGACCCCGTTATCCAGCTCTCCATCGAGCCAAAGACCAAGGCCGGCCAGGAAAAGATGACGATGGCGCTCATAAAGCTCGCCGAAGAGGACCCCACTTTCAAGACCTATACCGACCAGGAGACCGGTCAGACGATAATCGCAGGTATGGGCGAACTCCACCTCGACATCATTGTAGACAGGCTTCTGCGCGAATTCAAGGTAGAGGCAAACGTGGGCGCTCCCCAGGTTGCCTACCGCGAAACCTTCAAGCAGGCGGTTGACGCCGAAGGCCTTTACAAGAGGCAGTCCGGTGGTAAAGGCCAGTACGGTCACTGCAAAATCCACCTCATTCCCGGCGAGCCCGGTTCGGGCTACGTGTTCGAAGACCTCACCGTCGGCGGCTCTATTCCCAAGGAATATATCCCCGCAATCGACAAGGGTATTCAGGGCGCGGCCAAGAACGGCTTCCTTGCAGGGTACGAAGTGGTTGACTTCAAAGTACAGGTTTACGACGGAAGCTACCACGAGGTAGACTCCTCCGAAATGGCGTTCCAGATTGCCGGCTCTATGGCGTTCAAGAACGGTATGGAAAAGGCAAAGGCAGTTCTGCTCGAACCCATAATGAAGGTTGAGGTTATCACCCCCGACGACTATTTCGGCGATATAATGGGCAACGTAACCTCCCGCCGCGGCACGATAGTATCTACCGACGACCGTGCAGGCGCAAAGGTTGTAGACGCAGAAGTTCCCCTTTCCGAAATGTTCGGCTATGCAACCGACCTTCGTTCGCGCACCCAGGGCCGCGGCCAGTTCACTATGCAGTTTGACCATTATGCCGAAGTGCCCAAGTCTGTTGCCGAAAAGGTAATCGGCGAAAGGGCGAAGCAGCACAAGGCGTAAGCCGAGCGGCGAGCCTGCCGATTAACGGCGAAAGCGAAGGGCACTCCTGCCGCAAGGCAGAATAATGTACGGCGTGAAAGCGCAAGCGAACGCCGTCCATAAAAACAGTGCCCAAGTCTGTTGCCGAAAAGGTAATCGGCGAAAGGGCGAAGCAGCACAAGGCGTAAG
>URMT01000040.1 GCA_900549005.1 uncultured Eubacteriales bacterium
CGGAAAACTTTCCGCCGCGGGCGCCTTACCCGATAAAAAAAGATATCACATCATAGGAGCAAAAATCTGCAACAGACCGGTAAGCAGTCTCCTGAAAAAGCCGGGGCGCGTCTTTACATACCTGCGCTGAATACATTCGGGGAAAGTTTTTTCAAAGTCGCCTTCAAGCCCCGCCATAACGCCCGCGTCGTCGGTATAAAGCGCGTTTTCGTACTGCTGGAAGAAGGAGCGCAAATCGAAGTTTGCAGAACCTATCACCGCGCAGTTTTCGGTGAGCACAGACTTTGTATGCACGAAGGCGTCTGACATAGTGTATACCTTTACCCCGCTGCGCGTCAGCTTGTCGGCATTATCCAGCGAGATGAGATAGACGTACTTTTTGTCAGGCACGCCAGGCAGCACTATGCGCACGTCCACCCCGCTTAAAGCCTTGCCCGCAAGCAGGTCGGTTATAGTTTCGTCGGGCACGAAGTAGGGCGTCATTATATACAGCTTTTTGTTGGCGCGCGCGATTACGTTGGCGTATACGTCGCGCACCACGGGGTCGCGGTATTCCAACCCCGCCGCAAACGGCAGAAAAACCGCCCCGCCGCAGCCGCAGTCGCCTTCGGCTTTTTGTGCAGTTTTTGCCGCCCCCGCAAAGGCGGCGGGCGACGGTTCTGCGGCAATGCCTCCTCCGTCAACCCCCTCTTCCGCACCGTCAGTTCCGTTCTGTTCTTCGGGCATATGTGCCGTCCTTTCTTCCGAAACCTCCTCACCGCGCGGCGCCCCGTCTGCGGGATACAGGAAGGGTTTATAGTCGGACTTTTTGCGGGTTACGAACTCCCACTGCCTTAAAAACATAAGCGTGAAGCCCTGCGCCGCGTCGCCGTCCACGCGCACGGCGTTATCCTTCCAATAACCGTACATACGCTTTTCGTTGACGTATTCGTCGGCGACGTTTATGCCGCCCGTGTATGCCGTTACGCCGTCTATCACGGTGATTTTGCGGTGGTCGCGGTAGTTCATTCCTATTTTATAAAGCGGCACCAGCTTGTTGAAGGCATAAAGCTGTATGCCCGCCGCGCGTATACTCTTTTTGAGCTTGCGCGAAACACGGCCGCTTGAACCCATATCGTCGTAGATTATGCGCACGTCCACGCCCGCCGCCGCGCGCTCTTCGAGCACTTCGAGCATACGCGAAAGAAGAGCGCCCTCGGCAACTATGAAATATTCGACGAATATGAACTTCTGCGCCTGCGCGCACATAATAAGCATATCGTCGAACGCCTGCGCGCCCGAAGAAAAGTAGCGCGCCGACGTGTTTTTATAGGGCACGTAGCCCGTCACGTTTTTGAGATAGGAGCACGCCTGCGCCGTTACTTCGGACATATCCCCGCCCGAACAGCCCGAAACCAGCCCGCGCGACGAGGCCAGAATTTTTGCATACCTTTTGCGCGGAGCGCGGAAAAATATATTTTCGTCGGACAGAAAATAGATTAAAAAGCCCACGGGGAAGAGCACGAGCACGAGCATTATCCACACCGCCTTCGACCTGCCGTTTTTGGCCGAGCCGAGGATGTAAAAACAGGTAACGACGTCGAGAATGACCGAAAGTATAAGGTAGCTGCGGAACGCCGACATCACAAGGATGTGCAGCGTGGCGAGTATGCAAAGTTGGAGCAGGGCGAGAAAGAGTATGAGCATACCCTTCATCTTGCCCACGCCCTTGCGCTCGGTCTTTATTCTCACTATGTCGCCTTCTGGCGACCTTGGCATATGGGCGGCGTTGGCGCGCCGCAGAGTTCTGCTGTCAATTCTCACGCGGCGCCTCCTCTGTCACGTTTTTTATTATGGAATTTGCGGTAATTTCGGCATATGTGCCGTCCTTTTGCCCGCCTGCGCAATCGGCGGCAAGGCTTACGCCCGTAATCTTCACCGCCTCCGACATTATGCTCCTTATATTTTCGTGCACCACGGCTATGAGGGCGGAATAGCGCTCTTTGTCCTTTTTTAAAAGCATTGTGCCCGATATTGCCGCAATCAGCCAGCAGGACACGCCCGCCGACATCAGCGCCACGCCTCCCGCCAGAAATATTACGCTGTTGGTCTTTATTGCGGCGAGCAGGCCCAGCACCACGAACGCCGCGCCCAGAATACCAAAAAACAGCCCCACGGCAACCGAGCGAGCGCGGGTGTATATCCTTGTTCTGCCCAAAAAATTCACGGCAACTTCAAGCCGCACCTGCAAGAGTTGCAGCCTGTCTTTTTCCGCAATCAGGTGGGGGCGCGTGAAATCCATATGCACCAGGTCGCCGTAGCGCTCGTCGTCGTACTCCTCTTTCAGCTCCCAGCCCAGCGCGCAGTACGCGCCCTTTATTTCCTCTGCCACGTCTGCCTTTATGGCGACAGAGAGTTTGTCGTCTTTAAAAAATTTTTCTTCCATCACTTCTCCGCATCGCCCAGAAGCTCTTCGGTAAGGGCGAGAATGTCGCCGCCGTACTTTTCTTTAAGAAAGTTTTTTACCTTTTTTTTAACGTAATGCGAGGCGGCGCATACCGCCGCACCGAAGGCGCACAGCACGCACCCGCCCGCAAGCGCGCCCGCCGTTATTCCGCCGTTTAAACACAGCGCCATTCCTCCGCCGAAGGCGAGTATGCCCACGACGAGAAAGACGGCAAACACCGCATCGGGAATTCTTCTTACGCGGGCATCGAGCCGCCTTACACGCGCAAGTTTATCTTCCCGCTCGCCGGGCTGTTCGTACTGACGGCGTATTGCCTCTATCTCTCTGCGCTCCTCTTCGGTGGGAGCGGCATACTTATAGCTGAAACCGCTGTTTTCTTCCATAGTATATTATACCCCTTCGCCGCCCGTTTGCGCGGCGTTATCAGTATTTTGATTGCCGTCGCGTGCTTCTTCCCGCGCGGCGCACCGTTCGTTCCCGTCCGCGGCTCCGCCGTCCGCCACGCTCTTCAATTTTTTAAGTCCGTAAGCCGCGCGCACGGTCATATATATTCCCATTCCGAGGGTGAGCAAGAATACGGCCGCACCCGTTATTATGTTGAACGTGCCCATCTCGCCTATGTCGCCGCCTTCGGTAAACGTGGCAATCATAGCCATCTGCAAGGCGAACACCGAAACGAGCGCATCGGCAAAGCTGACGTTGCGCGCCGCCTGCAACGAAAAATCGTGGAATTTTCGCACCTTTACGGCATTTATTGCCGAAACTATTATTTTATAGAAGGTGTATGCCGCCATAGCTATGGCCGCGTACACGTCGTAACGCGCGGGCTGTTCTGAAATTATGAGGTAGCCGGCGAGCGAGGCGAAGGCAATAGAAAGGGGCACGAACAGCGCGCCGCACAGAAGGTACAGTATCAGCCTGCCGCGCGCCGCCCCTATGCCGCGCTTTCTGTTTGCCCTGCGCCCGCCGAAGATTACGACTACGCGAAGCACGTTTAAAACGACATAGTAGCCCGCGAACAGCCCGTACCAAGACGAGCCGAGCACTATGCCCAGCACCGCCATAAATATGGCGTACGCCCCGTTGACTATCAGCGAAATTGCAAGAAAGGCCGTGGTGCGGTAGCCGTAGTCGGAAATCATACGCTCGGTGACCTTGTTTGAATGCACAAGGCGGCTTACCAGCGCCTTTGCGGGCGCAACCGAGGCATATATGCAGTAGCCAAGCAGAATTGCCGTGACGGCATAAAGGCTGTATGCCACGGGGTTTTCGCCGTTCCACAGTACAGCTACTATTATACACGCCGCGCCGAAAAATGCAAGAGCGGCGTAAAAAGTCCACAGCCACACGCCGGGGTGTTTTAAAAAGTTTTTTAACTTTTCGCCCTTCTTCACGCCGCTCCTTCCTAAAATATTTTTTGCCGCAGTCTTTTTTCGCCGCGCGGCGGACTTTATGCTTTTATTTTATAAAAAGTATATCGGCCTGCCGTGTATGCCTACGATTTTTTTAGTTTTACGGTGAACGCCGAACCTTCGCCCAACCTGCTCTCCACCGAAATTTCGCCGCCGAGTATGTCAATCACACGCTTTACGAGCGCCAGCCCTAAGCCGTTGCCCTCCTGCGAATGGGAAGTGTCGCCCTGGTAAAATTTATCGAATATGCGCGCGCCCGTTTCGGCAGACATTCCGCAGCCGCTGTCCTTTACGCAAACGCTTACAAAGTCGCCTTCGTCCTTCAAAGTTACGGCTATCCTGCCGCCGCGCCCCGTAAACTTGACGGCGTTGGATATGAGGTTGTTGAAAATAATCTCCAAAAAGCCCTCGTCGGAAATCATATCGGCGTCGTCGATGTCGCAGTCGAGCTCTATGCCCTTTTCGTCTATCCTGTCCACAAACGAAAGAACGCAGCCGCGCAGAAGTTCGCCCGCTTCCACCGCTCTCTTTTCGGGGAAAATTTTCTGGTTTTCGAGTTTGTTGAGTTTTAGTATGTCGGAAACCAGCGCCGTGAGCCTGTCCGAGGCCGAAACGAGCGCGGTTAAACACCTCTTTTTCTCATCTTCGGGCAGATTTGCCGAAAGAAGGGCGCCCGCGTGACTGCGTATTACGGCGAGCGGCGTCTTGATTTCGTGCGAAACGTTGGCAATGAAGTCAGAGCGCAGCACCTCGTTCTTTGAAAGCTCCTGCGCCATACGGTTGACGTTCTCCATAATAACGTCGTATTCGTCGTACCTGCCCCAGGCGTGGCGGGGCTTTAAGTCTATGTCGAAGTTGCCGCGCGCCATCTTTTCGGTCGCCTGCAAGATGGTCTTTACGGGTTTTTCCGCCGATATGCGGCGGTACAGCGCCCCCGCGCCGCACAGCGCGCCCGAGAGCGCGATGAGTATTGCGGCGGTTGATACGGCCGTAACCGCGGTGTTGCCGCCGCTGGCTTCATCGATTGCCGTGCTTGAAAATATCGATACTGTTGCCACCAGCGCCACGGCTAAAAACAGAATGACGTACTCCATAAAGGAAAACGAAGTGCGCTGCGCGCCCCTTTTGGCGCGCCCCTCCCCTCTTTTGCCTCTCATTTGAGCACCGCCTTGTAGCCGAGGCCGTGCACCGTTACGATTTCAAAACCCGTGCAGGCGGCCGTCTTTTCGCGCAGTTTAGCCATATATACGTCCACGGTGCGCGAAGTTGCAGAGGAATCGTAGTCCCACAAATCTTCCATAAGTTTTGCGCGCGTAAAGGTCTTTTTGGGGAAGGAGAGCAGTTTGAAGAGTATATCGAACTCGCGCACGGTCAGGGGAAGTTCCTCCCCGTCCACGTACGCCGTATGCTCGTCCTCGTCCATCACAAGGTTGCCGAGTTCCAGCTTTTTGCTGCTGCTTATGCCCGCGCGGCGCAAAAGCGCCTGCACGCGCAGGACGAGTTCGTCCACGTCGAACGGCTTTACCAGATAGTCGTCTATCCCTAAGCGGTAGCCGCGCTGTTTTGAGGGCATATCGTCGCGCGCGGTCATAAAGAGTATGGGCACGGCCTTATCGGTAAGGCGCACGGCGGCGGCCAGGGCATACCCGTCGGCGACGGGCATCATTATGTCGCTTATTATAAGGTCGAACTTCCTTTCGCCGAGCTTTTCGAGGGCGGCGCCGCCGTCGCGGCAGCCGCACACGCCGTAGCCTGCGGCAGAGAGCGCCGCACAGACCAGCCTGTTCAGATTTTCGTCGTCTTCGGCAACGAGAATGTCAACCATATCAGCCTCCTTAAAAAGCGGTGATTCTTGCGATTGGGGCGGGAATATGCCGCAAATATGCCAAAAGGGCCGCCCCGTTTTTGCCCGCCGCACGCTGCGCGGCAGAGGGCGGGCGGCCCTTGCTTTACAATCTTACAACCCTATTATAACTACAATTTGCAAAAAATTTGTTAAAATGCGCCTACTTTTCAAACTTTTTTAAAAATTTTTGGAACTGATACATATTTACGCCCACGGCCGCCGCGCAGAATACGCACGCCGCGCCCAGCACGCCTATAACCGCCCAGAACACGGCGGGGTACGAGGTATGCACGTCGGAGGCGCGCCCGATTGCTATAAAAAGGACGAGCGCCGCGACGCACGCGGTGAAGGCCGTTATAAAGGCGCGCATCACCTTGTTTTTATGCACGATATAGCTCTTTATAAGCTGGGCATACTCCGCCTCTTTGCCTGCGGGTATGCTGCTTTTATCGAGTTTTGAAATTTCTTTGAAAGTCATATCATTTTACCGTATTTTTTAAATTGACGTGGGAATATGCCCGAATTAACCAAAAACGCAAAGCCTGCGGGCGGCGCTTACTTCAAAAACATTCTAAGCATTTTGTTCTTTGATTTTGTGTATGGCTGGTACCTTACGGGGAGGTCGAACAGCGTGCTCTTATCCACGATTGACTTTTTGTGGGTGAAGCAGTCGAAGCCGTCTTTGCCGTGGTACGAACCCATTCCGCTTTCGCCGAAGCCGCCGAAGCCCATCTGCGAAGTGGCGAGGTGAATTATGGTGTCGTTCACGCAGCCGCCGCCGAAGGCACAGCGCGAGGTCAGCTTTTTTATGAACGCGGCGTCTGACGAGAATACGTAAAACGCCAGCGGGTGCGGGTGCGAATTTATATCGGCGATGAGCGCCTCGGCGTCGTCGAAGGTGAGCACGGGCATTATCGGGCCGAAAATTTCTTCGCCCATAACGGCGTCGCCGCGCGTTACGTCCGTCATTACCGTGGGCGCTATGCGCAGCTCCTCTTCGTTCCTCTGCCCGCCGAACACCACCTTTTTGTCGTCAATAAGGCCGCATATTCTGTCGTAGTGCCTGCGCGTTATTATCTTGCCGTAGGCGGCGTTTTCAAGCGGGTATTCACCGTACTGCCTCTTTATTTCGGCTATCACGGCGGCTATGAACTTATCCTTTACCGACGAGTGAACCACGATGTAGTCGGGCGCGACGCACGTCTGGCCGCAGTTTAAAAACTTGCCGAAAACTATTCTGCGCGCGGCAAGCGGTATATCGGCCGTCTTATCCACTATGCAGGGGCTTTTTCCGCCGAGTTCCAAAGTGACGGGCGTAAGCCTTTCGGCCGCGCGGCGCATAACTTCCTTGCCGACGGCAACGCTGCCCGTGAAGAAAATTTTATCGAACGGCATATCTAAAAGGGCGGAATTTTCTGCCCTGCCGCCCAGAACGCAGGTGACGTGCTCGGGCGCAAACGCTTCGGCAACCACCGCCGCCACCACCGCGCTGGTTGCGGGCGAGTAGGCAGAAGGCTTTACAATCGCCGTGTTGCCCGCCGCTATCGCGTCGGCAAGCGGCTCCATTGCGAGCATAAAGGGGTAGTTCCACGGGCTCATTATAAGCACGCAGCCGTAAGGCGACTTTTTTACGTAGCTCTTTGCGGGGTACTGCGAAAGCGGAGTGGGAACAACGCTGTCGCGCGAGTACCTTCTTACGCGCTTTATCATATAGCTGATTTCCGAAAGCGTCATACCCACTTCGCACATATAGCTTTCGAACCCGCTCTTGCCCAAATCTTTTTTAAGGGCTTCGTTAATCTCGCTCTCGCGGGCGAGGATTACGGCTTTGAGTTTTTTTAGCGCCGCTATTCTGGATTTGACGGGCAGGGTAGCACCCGTGGCAAAATAGGCCTTTTGCCTTTCAAGCAATTCAATCATATATTTTTACTCCTTAATCTGGCGATATATGTCTTCGAGCGCCGCGGCATTCATAAGGCGCGGCACGGGGTAGAGCGGGTTGGCCTCTCTGTCCGCGTGGCGGGCAAGTTCGGGTATGTCGCCCTCCTCCGCTTTAAGTTTTTCGGGTATGTTCATCCGCCTGTTCATATCCTCGACGAAGGCGATGAACTGCCCGGCCGCCTCACTGTCGTTTAGGCTCACGTCGGCAACGCCGCTCTCGCGCGCGAGACGGGCAAGGCGCTTGTGGCAGGCGGGGCCGTAGGCCTTCAACACATAGGGCAGAATGACGGCGTTTGCCAGCCCGTGGGGAGTGTTGTATTTGCCGCCCAGCGAGTGCGCCACGGCGTGCACGTAGCCGACGTAAGATATGGTGAACGCCAGCCCCGCGCAGTACGCCGCGTACTGCATACGCCTGCGCGCCTCCTCGTTCCTGCCGTCGCAATAGGCGGTATAAAGATTACTGCGGATAATCTTGACCGCCTCGACTGCAAGCCTTCTTGTAAGCCGCGTTGTCGAGCGGCCTATATACGCCTCCACCGCGTGAGTGAGCGCGTCCATACCCGTGGTTGCGGTGACCTGCGGGGGAAGGCCAATAGTCATCGCGGGGTCTAAAATGGCGTAGTGCGGCGCGAGGCAGAAGGAAATTATTGTAAACTTATCGCGCGTCTTGTCGTCGGTTATAACGGCGGCAATGGTCGTTTCGCTGCCCGTGCCCGCAGTGGTGGGCACGGCTATGAACAGGGGCAGTCTGCCGAACACCTTCAATACGCCGCGCATACTTTTGAGCGTGCGTTTGGGCTTTATAATCAGCGCACCCGCGCCCTTTGCGCAGTCCATTGCAGAGCCGCCGCCCACGGCGATAAGGCAGTCGCAGCCCTGCTCTTTAAACAGTTTTGCCGCCTCTTCGCAGTTTGAAGTAGTGGGGTTTGCCACCGTTTCGGAATACACGCAGACGGCTATCCCCTTAGCTTTCAGCGCCTGTTCTACGGGGGCGCACAGACCTATTCTGTATAAGTTTTTGTCGGTGACGAGGAGCGCCTTTTTCTTACCCTCCGATACAAGCAGTTCGGCCGCGGCGTTGCCGTCTGCCAGCGGTTTGGGCTGGCGGTAGGGCAAAAAGGGTATTACCAGCCTGAACGCCGCCTGGAACGCGCGGCAATACAGCCTTTTGAATACGTTCATCTGCTCCTTTACCCTCTTCCCTCCGCTTGAAGCCGCCGCAAGGACGGAGATTGTAAGAAGATACTGCGCAGGGTAGTAGGTTGCAAGGCAGAGTATGCGAAAGACGTCGCCGCCGCCCGCAAAGTTGCGCAGGGTGAGGAAGAAGTCGGAAACAAAGAATAAAATTGCGCCCGAAAGCACCGCGGCGCGCAGTTTTTTATCCAAGGTTGCATCGAGAGCCACGCCGAACGCCCTGCCGAGCATACAGCTTATTACCACGGCGTACGCGATTACGGCGGGAAGAAGCGAACCGAAGTCGTAAGCGGGATATAAAAGCAGCCAGCACAGCGCAAACGCCCCGACGAGCGCCGAAGGCAGAACGGTGCGCCAGCCCACCGAATTGAGCTGCTGGAACGCGGCTATGTATACGATGTGTCCCGCGCCGAACAGCACCATTCCCGCAAGGAAGTGAAATTCTATCGCAGCGTCGCCCGCAAAGCAAAGCGCCGCCGCGGCAAGCGCCAGAAAGCCGAATGCGGGATAACCCTTCTGCGCGCGCACGCGCGACATAATCACGAACACCGCAGCGCCCGCTAAAAATAAAGCGCTGGCCACTATTTTGAGCGCCGTGCCCTGCAATACGATGTATACGGCAGTCGCCGCCGCAAGAACCGCAAAGTACGCCGCTCCCACGTATAAGTTTGTCCTGTTTTTAACTTTCATAGTCCTCCATATAAAAAATACCTGTGCGGTACAAGTCGGCAATATTTATTTCTGCCGCACTCGCTTTCCGCGGCATACGGCGTTTAACTCTGCCATACGCATTTCCCGCCCCGCAAAAGAACCGCGCATCGGAATAAATTTTAAACGCCTTTCATAAATTCTATATAAAATTTGTTGAAATGTCAACAATTCGCGGCGGGGTGCGCGGCACGGGCAAAATGGGCGGCAGACGGCGGATTCGCACGGGAATATGCCGCAATCAATGCCCTTTTTAAGGCAAAAAAGCGCGTCTGCACGCGCAAAAATTGCGCACACGGACACGCTTTCCATTTAAAAATTTTTAAATTATTTTGTCAGTTCTGCGCCCCGCGCCTTCTTCTTTGGGAAATTGCCTTTACGATAAACGATACCGCCAGAAGAAGCAGAGCGATTACGATGAATATGCAGAAGAAAAACAGAAGGAATGTTCCCGCCGCCATCACTCCGCCCGTGAACGAAGAGAGCAGGTTTCCGCCCACCAGCGCGAGTATAATATCGACTACCAGAAATATTGCAAGGTAGGTTAATATGCCCGAAAGCGCGCCCTTGATATCCTCTTTGCTCAGCGTCATATGCAGCGCTATAAGGCTGCCGATAAGCAGGAATACCCACCACTGCCACGTGCCTATATACGAGAACATAAGCACGAAAGACCGCCATATATGCCCGAACGAGGCACCTATATCCTCCGCAAAATCCACCGCTGCTATCTCGGAGGAAACGGCGCCGAACAGTTCGGGCAATAAAAGGTATAACAATCCCGCGAGGATGAGCGCGCCGACCAGCACGGGCGCGATTCCTATGAACAGGCAGCCAACTTTCTGGTAAATATTTTTGGGGTTATACGAATGGCGCACATAGCCCAGCGTACCGTCGGAAGAATTCGGCTGAAAAAACTTTATCTCGACTATCTTATGCCCGAAAATCAGGCACATCAGGGCGTGCGACGCCTCGTGCACGGGCGTACCTATGAACCCCGTGGCATAGCAGACCGCCCTTCCCTTAGAGCCGAAATTGCGGTAAAACGCGCCGTTGCACAGCGCAATCACCTTACCGAACAGAAATACGAATCCTAAGGTGAACACCATCTGCAACACAAAACTTAAAATAAAAGCACCTATATCCATAACCGTTTTACTCCCGCCGACAGGCAGTTAGGCCGCATATATGCGCAGGCGAATTGATTTTACGCCAAACAATACCGCGATACGGCAAAAAAAGAACCATCGGGCAAGCGCGGCCGATACGGCTTAACCAAATCGGAGAATATCCCGCACTGCAATATAATTTTAAAGCCTTGCACAATATCTTGTCAACTGCTTTTTTGAAATACCACAAACGCAAGTGCGGCCCGCCTTTGCCTTTCCCGCAGGGAGATACGGCATATTTTTAAAAAATCTTGCAAAGACAGGGCAAAATCGCTTGTTTTTTTACATTTAGTTTTATATAATATTTAAGCATTCGGCGGAACGATTCTCTGTGTTTTGCACGTCTTTTGTGCGGACGAAAAGAAAAGTTCCGGTAATGCAACAGAATATTGGGGCGTCGCCAAGCGGTAAGGCAACGGACTCTGACTCCGTCATTCGGGTGTTCAAATCACTTCGCCCCAGCCACCTCGTCGCAGATAAAGCGACACCTTAAAGCAGGTTTTGCATCGCAAAACCTGCCTTTTTTTGCGCTTTTCTGCTCCTCTTCCCACAAAAATACTGCGTCTTTTTGCGGGAACCCTACTTTTGGTTTTTAGCGATTTTTAGCTAAAAACCGCCCGTTTTTTATTCTCAAAAATCGGCTTCTTCCCCAATTTGGGGAAGAAAATGGGGAAAATATGAGGAGTAATTTCTGCAATCGCCCGCTGTCTTTCCAGCATTTTAAGCTATAAAATTATTGTTGTTCAATTTCCTTTCAAAGGTGTTTGGGGAAATTTCAGTATAAAACCTTTTCGGCTTGCTTTAACTGGAAATCCTCGGAGTAATGGGTGTAAACCGTCGAAGTAATCGTGCCACTCAACGAATGTCCCGCCCAGATGCTTACGACCTCGCTTGCGACGCCGCACTCTTTGCAACGGCTGATAAACGTGTGCCTGAGTTCGTGAGGATGGTGTTCGGGGAACAACCTCTTCATTCGCGTGGATATGGTATTCAGGTTGGTGATGCGCGCCCTGTCAAAGTCTATGTAGGGCAAAAACTTTTTCGCCTGCGCTGTGAAAGGTATCTTGCGCAACACCACGTTCTGCCCCAACCGCTCCTTGCTCGTTTCGCATTGCAGCCACTTGCCGTCTATTACCTCTATGCTGGCAAGTTCCGACTTGCGCAGTCCGAACAGAAGCAATACAAGCAGCGCGTCAGTTCCTTCGACTTCCTTGTGCGTTTTACAGTAATTTACCAGCCGCGTCTCTTCGTCAAGCGTAAGCGCATTGCCCCTCTTTGACTGGTGGTATGGCAGCACTACGCGCTTCATGGGTGAGTTTATGCCAAAATCTTCGCAGGCCATATCAAATACGCAGTTCAGCATCAGTTGCAGTTTCTGCGCCTTGCGGGGCGTTTGCTTGAACACGGCGAGAAGATACTCCTGCAAAAAGTTTCTCGTAATTTCGTCAAGCCGTTTCTTGCCGATTGCCGGGGCGAGGTCTGCCGTAAAAGTGCGCTTATATTCCTTGAACGTAGAAGGCTTTGTGGTCTGTTCCTTTATTTTCAGCCACTCCTCCGCGTAGTCACAGAAATATGGCAGCTTTTTACTGTCGTATGCAGGAGCTTGTTCAGCTTTTTCCTGCACCGCCGACATTGATTTGTAATAGGCAGAGAGCCTTTCCATAAAGCGCCTGCGCATAGTTTCAAAGTCTCGGCCCGACGCTTCGATATACATATCTTTGCGACGAATGCGCGCTTCAAAATAACCGTTAGAAGTTATGCGGTAGTTTACTATAAAGTTGTTTGCTATAAATATTTTTCTTATGATTTCAGGCATGGCTTTAATCTCCTCTTTTGTCAGTTTAAAACCGAGCTTTTTGCCATTCCCTGAAATGCTTTCCCGTTGTTCGTTCAGGGCAATTACGTCCATAACCTTTTTGATGGATGAAAGTTGCCCGTATAGGGCCGAAAGCATATTTCTTTTGTCATAGCTTTCGGCTGTTGCCAGATTGTTACCGTTTAATTGCTTATGTCTCAATTCTCCTTATCATTTTATTTGTGGGGATAACGTACTCCCTCTCCCGATGGCTACAATGTTCTCTTACCATATAACACAAAAATCCCTCCTTATAGATTTTTGCAACAACAAGCCGTACATTCGCTTGGCTCTTGTTGCGGTTAATGATATTCAGTTGTTGTAACGCATGGCTTCCCATTCAGAAAGTTAATACGATTATAACGACCCTGACGAAAATGTCAAGGCCTTTTTCATTTTTTGCCGCACTATTCAGTACGGCATATCGTCATAGGGCGGCAACTCGTCGTATTTATCGCCCTGCTCGCGATTGAATCGCCTTGCTTGTTCGGCGTTGGTGTTCTTTATTAGCGACTTGCTCTCTCCGCGTTCTGCGCCATAGCGGGAAGAAATCTTGTTATAGAAATCTTCCTGCAAGTCGGAAAAGGACGTCAGTCCGCCGCGCTTCTTCCAGAACTCCGTGCTTGAAAGCCTTGGTTCGTCAATCTCGCAATGATAGCGGTAGAGGGGCTCGTCAAACTCATCTCGCAGTTGTAACAGGTTGCCGCTCTCGTTTCGCTCTTTGCTCATAACCTTTGTGTGCCACGTTTCAGTTACGGGCAGATACCAGACGAATAGATTGCGGCGCACCCTCTCGGTTACGATAGCCGCGCAGATAATGTTCTCGTCAGTTTTTAAAAACCCGATTTTGTTCTCGGCATAGGCGTAGCACTTGGCAAAATATTCACTTATTGCCGCCTCGCTCTCAAAGCCGTTCCAGAACTCTCTGTTGCCGCCGAATTGCAGGCACTCCAAAATCGTGTTCTTTCCGCGTGGGAATAATTGAGCGTTCAGGCTCTTCATTGCGTTTTCCCACGCGACGGGGTAGTACCATTCAGCCGTTTCAGATATTCGACCTTAAACCGCTGTTCGCAGTCGTCAAGATATTCATCTACTACATCCAACTTGCCCATTCTGTGCTTGATTACCGAAATGGTTGCGTGCCTGTCCCGCAGAGCTGTTCGCTCGCCTTCTTCGGGGTAGGCGTACCAAGTCGGTCTGTCTATGTAAGTTTTCATCTTGTTGTCCTCCCTTTTAGATTTGCATAAAGTAAGGTGCGCGCGGCTGTTCGCCGCGCGCCCCTTTCGACTTTTAT
>URMT01000041.1 GCA_900549005.1 uncultured Eubacteriales bacterium
AACCGCCGCGCCCGCGCGCCGCATTTTGCCCCGCACGGCCTGTCGGCGCGGGCATAAAGGCGCAAAATAAGGGCGGAACTATAAGCTGTGGTTTGGTTTTTGCACCGTTATCATAAGAAAAGAGTATACGGGTATAAAAAAAATTTAAGGTTCTGCGCGGGTGTATCATTTGACAGAGTGCAAACTTTGTCGTACAATAACCGTGATTTGGTAAGGGGTAAATACGTCCGGAAAGTATTCTCCGGCCGGCAACAGATGGGGGCGGCGTCAGGTTTTGCGCGCGGCGGTCTTTTACCGTATGCGCGTTCGGCGTTCGGCACGTTTTTGCCCATACGCAGTTTATACATATCAGACCTGAAAAACGCCGCGCGGCGAAGCCGCATTGCAGGCGTTTTATTTTTTGCCCCGACGGGCTCCCCGCGCTTTTTTGCGTGCGGCGCGCCATTTACAAACTGTCATAAAGCGGCGCAAAAGCCGCGTTTATATACGGTGAAATTTTATGAAAACTGTAAAAAAGGCAATCAGCAAAAAGTACATAGTGCTCGGCGTGATTATTCTCGTGCTGGTCGGGCTGCTCCTTCTTGCCCTGCTCGTCGATTGGGACGCGATGCGCCCCGACGCGCCCGAATCTGGCATCTCGGGCGACCTCTCAGACGCAGTTCTGCACGAAGAGAAGAAGATATCCCTGTTCGGCTGGGCGGTCAACCCCGCGGCCATTTCGGCAATCGCAGTGTCGCTCATACTCATTATCTTTGCGGTATGTGTGCGCGTGTTCGCCGTTCCCCGTTTCAAGGAAGTGCCCGGCAAGTTCCAGCTCGTCATCGAAAAGATAGTGGAATTCTTCGACGGCCTGGCAAAGAACAACAGCCCCCATTCAAACGGCTTTCTGGGCTGCTACATCTTCTCGGCGGGCTGTTATATCTGCATAGGCACGCTGTTCGAGCTGCTCGGCGTTCAGTGGACGGCCACCAACGGAGCAACAGTATCTCTGCCCGCGCCCCTTTCGGATATAAACGCCGCCATAGCGATGGGCTGTATGAGCTACCTCGTGATTCTGGGCGGCGGCATAATAAAGAGCGGCGGCAGGGGACTTGGCAAGGCGCTCAAAGAGTTCTCGCTCCCCATTTCTATGAGCTTCCGTCTTTTCGGCGCCCTTTTGTCGGGACTTCTGGTGACCGAGCTGGTTTACTACTATATCGCGCTCAGCGTGGTGCTGCCCGTTATAGTGGGCGTGCTGTTCACCCTTCTGCACGCGCTTATCCAGACCTACGTTCTGGTCGTGCTCACCGCAACGTACTTCGGCGAAGTTACCGAACCGCACGCGGTCAACCCCGATAAAAAGAAGAAAAAGCGCAGGGCGGCCGCACAGGCGGCGTAAGCGGCGCAAAGTTGCAGGCAAAACGGCCGCAAGGCCTTTATATACTTAATTTTAAAAAATAAATTTTACAGCAGTTTTTCGGAGGATTTTTATGAAAATTGCAAAAAATTTCGCAGCTTATATCCTGGTGGCCGTACTTGCGGCTCTCACCTTCACGGCGATAATTTACGCCGCAACCCTTCCCGTTTCCGAACAGGCCGAAGCCGAACCCGTAGCGGTTGTTTCTGTTATGAGCGAAGAGCTTGACGACGAAGACGTTGTTGCAGCCCTTTCAGAAAATCAGAACGATGCCTCGGCCGAAGCAGACGCAACCGGTTCCAAGGCGCTTGCCGCAGGCATTGCAATAGGTCTTGCCGCACTCGGCGGCGCACTCGGTATGGGCATTGCCATCTCCAAGTCGGCAGAGGGCATAGCGCGCCAGCCCGAGGCTTCCGGCAATATACGTTCCACAATGATGCTCGGCCTCGTGTTCATAGAGACGGTAGTAATTTACGCGCTAATCGTATCCGTTCTTCTCATATTCGTACTATAAAAACGCGGCAACCCGCGCATATCGCGGAGGAGGTGAATTGATATGACTATGCTTGCAAGCAGCATACCTTTGAATATCGACTGGCAGCAGATACTGCTGCACGTATTCAACTTCATAATACTCGCTACGGTGCTCACCTTCGTGCTGTTCAAACCCGTGCGCAAATTTATGCGCGAGCGCGAAGAAAAATATAAGACCGCCGCCGAAGAACACGCAAAAAAGAAGGCGGAGATAGAGGAGCTTGAAGAGCAGCGCAAAGAAAAGCTCGCAGGGCTCGACGCCGAACTCGAAACGCACAGAAGAGAGGTTATGGCCCAGACCGAAAAGAGGAGCAGGCAGCTGATTTCTGACGCCGAGAGCGAGGCGCGCGACATTCTCGCCCAGGGCCGCAAGCGCTCGGAAGAGGAGCGCAAGGCGTACATCGCGGGCGCCGGCGACGAGATTGCCGATATGGTTGTAAAGTCCGCCGAAAAACTGCTCGTCGTGGGCAGCTCGCCCGAGAGCGACAAGGCGCTTTACGACAGCTACCTTAAAACGGCTTCGCAGGACATAACGGTGAGCGGCGTTTCAAAAGAGGCGAAAGAAACTCTCGCCTCCCGCTTAGCGCGCATTTCCGAACGCGGCAAGGGCGAAAAGACCGACGCGCGCGAAGATATGGCCGACGTGGTGGGCGAAGCCGCGCTTGCCGCAATGGAGCGCGGCAGGACTGCCGAATCAGACGGCGCCGTATACGACGAATTCCTTAAAAGCGTAGGCGAGGGCAAAGATGGAAAATAAAAAAGTGAGCGCCCCCGCGGCAAAAATATATTGCATAACCCCGCCCACCGAAGAGCAGAAGAAGGGCCTTTCAGACTTCCTCTTCAAAAAGTACGGCACCCGCCCCGAAATCGAGATAGTGGAAGATAAGTCGCTGGCAGGCGGCTTCCGCCTCGAATACGGCGGCGACGTTTACGACTGGTCGGCGAAGGCGAGGGTGGAAAAACTCAAAGAACAGATTAAGTCCGCCTCGCTGCCTTCGGGCGAAGAAAAGAGTGCGCCCGCCGCAGATACCGTAACTACGGCCGCGCGCCTCTACTGCGTAAATCCTCCCTCCGACAGCCAGAGGAGGGGTATGGCCGACTTCCTCGAAAGGACGTACGGCGTGCGCCCCGAAATCGAGATTGTGCTCGATAAGTCGCTGGTGGGCGGCTTCCGCCTCGAATACGGCGACAACGTGTACGACTGGTCGGCGCAGGGCAGAATAAACAAGTTAAAGGAAGAGATAAAGAGCACCGCCTTCCCCGGCGGCGTTACTCCCCTTCTGCGCGAAACGGTAGACGGCCTCAAAGCGGCGATAGAGAGCTGGGCAATGCCCCTCTCCGCGCACGAAACGGGCACCGTCCTCTCGGTAGGCGACGGCATAGCCCGCGCCGACGGGCTCGACCTCGTCGAATACGGTGAAATCGTCACCTTTGAAAGCGGCATAAAGGGAATGGTGCAGGAGCTCGGCGAGGGCGGATGCGGCATAATACTCTTCGGCGACGACAGGGAAGTCGAAGAGGGCAGCAAGGTATACCGCACGGGCAAGACGGCGGGCGTACCCGCAGGCGAAGGTCTGGTAGGCAGGATAGTAAACGCGCTCGGCGCGCCCATCGACGGCGGCGGCGAGATAGAGGCCGAAGCCTATATGCCCATCGAAACTCCCGCGCCCGGCATAGTCGACAGGCAGCCCGTAAACAGGCCGCTCGAAACGGGCATACTCGCGATAGACTCTATGTTCCCCATCGGCAGGGGCCAGCGCGAACTTATAATAGGCGACAGGCAGACGGGCAAGACCGCCATAGCCACCGATACCATACTCAACCAGAAGGGCAAGGGCGTAATCTGCATATACGTAGCCATCGGCCAGAAGGCCAGCTCGGTTGCCCGCCTTGCCGAAATGCTCAGAAAGCGCGGCGCAATGGAATACACCATAATCGTGTCGTCCTTTGCAAGCGACAGCGCTTCGCTGCAATATATAGCGCCCTATTCGGGCTGCGCGATGGCGGAATACTTTATGAACAGGGGCAAGGACGTGCTCATCGTCTACGACGACCTTTCCAAGCACGCCGTGGCATACCGCGCACTCTCGCTCCTTCTGGGCAGGTCCCCGGGACGCGAAGCCTACCCCGGCGACGTATTCTATCTTCATTCCCGCCTTTTAGAGCGCGCGGCGCACCTTTCGGACGAGAGGGGCGGCGGCAGCCTGACCGCGCTTCCCATAGTAGAGACGCAGGCGGGCGATATTTCGGCATATATTCCCACCAACATAATTTCCATCACCGACGGCCAGATTTTCCTTGCGAACGACCTGTTCTTCTCGGGCCAGCGCCCCGCGGTAAACGTCGGCATCTCGGTATCGCGCGTGGGCGGCGACGCACAGACAAAGGCGATGAAGTCCACCGCAGGCCCTTTAAGGCTCGACCTCGCGCAGTACAGGGAGATGGAAGTGTTTATGCAGTTCTCGTCCGACCTCGACGAGGCGACCAAAAAGCTGCTGTTCTACGGAAAGAGCCTTATGATGCTCCTCCGCCAGCCCCAGTCCAGCCCGTTGCAGATGTATCAGCAGGTAATACTGCTCGCGTCCGCCCTCGGCCACGGAATGGCAGCGGTGAACGCAGACGACATCCCCGACTTCAAAGAGAGGCTTCTTGCCTACTACGACGACACGCAGAGCGAAATCTGCGACGAAGTGAAGAAGGGCGCGGCGCTCTCTGCCGAACTCAAAGAAAAGATTGTAGCCACCACCAAAGCCTTTGCCGAAAGCTATACTGCAAGGGAATAAAGCGAACCCGATTTAAAGCGGGGATATCGCGGCAATAGTTGCGTTAAACCCCTTGAACTCGTCGATACGTTGCGCATTTTGTGCGGCGGCACATTTATGTGACGCCGGACCTTGAACGCAAGTATCTCCTCTTCCCGCAAAAACATTTTTTTGCGGGAGCCCTGGGTTGGCACGCCCTGCGGGCTTTGCCTTGCTCTTGTACGCAATCTGCCCGCTTTAAATTGCTTTGCACCTTTAAACAGCGCATTTTGCGTTGAATTGGCGCGACAGACGAAGCAGCAATACCCATTGTGGTATTGCAATGAGGATGAACGCCAAGGCATACAAAAGGCGCATTTAAAGGCTGATTCGCGTTACTCCCTTGCAGTATTAAACGGCAGGGCGCAGTAAATTTACGGCGTTCCTTAAAGGCGCTCAAATTAAACAGTTGGTCCGACGTTTACCTGTCATTTCGACCGAGCGTAAGCGAGCGGAGAAATCTCAACAAAAATGAATCGTTATGCAGGGAGATTTCTCCACGCGTTCGCGTTGCTCACTTGGTCGAAATGACATAGTGGTTATAGCTTTTGTCTTGGTCGAATAACAGGCGAAAGCAAATACGCTTTTCTGAAATGCCTTAAACTGCCGGTTTTATGACAAGGCCGGGGCAATTTATAAAACTTACCAAAAAACCAATCGGCGCGGCAATATGCCGCAACTAACAGGGGTTTAAAGCCGCATATGCCTAACATTCAGGGAATCAAAAAGAGAATAGACAGCATAAAGGAGACGCGCAAAATAACCAACGCGATGTACCTCATCTCCTCCACGAAGATGCGCAAGGCCAAGTCCGATTTGGACAGAACCCGCCCCTATTTCGAGGCGCTGCGCGTGGAAATCAAGCGCATATTCCGCCAGGGCGAAATGCCCGCGGAAAACCGCTATTTCTACCCCGTAGACGTAAAAGAGAAGCTGACGGGCACCTTTGCCTGCCTTTTAATCACGGGCGACAAGGGTCTTGCGGGCGCGTATAACTACAACGTAATCAGGCAGGCGATGACCCTTTTGGATTACGGCTGCGAAATCAAGTGGTACGTGGTGGGCGAATACGGCAGGCAGCTTTTGAAGCAGCGCGGCATACCCGTGGAAAAGAGCTTTTTATACACCGCGCAGAACCCCACAATGCACCGCGCCAGGGAGATATGCGACATACTGCTCGAAGAGTATTCCAAAGGCTCGTTCACCAAGATATATGTGGCATATACCGATATGCGCGGTATGTCTGACGAGGCCGTTTTAACCCGCGTGCTTCCCTTCCACCGCAAGGAGTTCGTCACCACCACCGTGGAAGAGCCCGTGCGCGCCCCGTTCGAATACACCCCCTCGGTAGAGGTCGTGCTCGACAACATAATGTCAAGCTACATTGCGGGCTTTATTTACAGCGCGCTGGTAGATAGTTTTTGCAGCGAACAGCACGCCAGAATGACGGCTATGAAGGCGGCGAACGACAACGCCGAAAAGCTTATTTCAGAGCTGTCTGTCCAGTACAACAGAATGCGCCAGGCGGCGATAACGCAGGAGATTACCGAAGTAGCCGCGGGCGCCCGCGCACAGCTTAAAAAGAGAGAAGGAGAGGCTTGAAGTGAACAAGGGTAGAATAGTTCATATATCCGGTCCCGTAACGGACGTAAGGTTCGAAGGCGAACTGCCTAAAATAAAGGACGCGCTCACCGTAGAGGTGGGCGGCAAAAAGCTGGTAATGGAAGTTGCGCAGCACGTCGGCGCCGATACCGTGCGCTGCATAATGCTCGGCGCGTGCGAAGGCCTTGCTCGCGGCGCGGAAGTCACCGCCACGGGCGACGTAATAAACGTACCCGTCGGCACCTGCACCCTGGGCAGAATGTTCAACGTTCTGGGCGACCCCATCGACGGTAAGCCCGCCCCCGCCGCGGAAGAAAAGTGGCCCATACACCGCAAGGCTCCCGCCTTCGAGGACCAGAGCCCCGTGGCAGAGGTGCTCGAAACGGGCATAAAGGTCATCGACCTTATGGAGCCGTACGCCAAGGGCGGCAAGATAGGTCTGTTCGGCGGCGCAGGCGTGGGCAAGACGGTGCTCATACAGGAACTCATACACAACGTCGCAATGGAACACGGCGGTTATTCGATATTCACGGGCGTAGGCGAACGCTCGCGCGAAGGCAACGATTTGTGGCGCGAAATGCAGGCCAGCGGCGTTGCCGATAAAACGGCGCTCGTGTTCGGCCAGATGAACGAGGCCCCCGGCGTGCGTATGCGCGTGGCGCTCACGGGCCTCACTATGGCGGAATACTTCCGCGACAAAGAGCGCAAAGACGTGCTCCTCTTCATAGACAACATCTTCCGTTTCGTTCAGGCGGGCAGCGAAGTTTCCACTCTGCTCGGGCGTATGCCCTCGGCGGTCGGCTACCAGCCCACCCTCGCCAACGATATGGGCGAATTGCAGGAGCGCATAGCCTCCACCAGGAACGGCTCGGTTACGTCCGTACAGGCGGTATACGTGCCCGCGGACGACCTCACCGACCCCGCCCCCGCAACTACTTTCGCCCACCTCGACGCCACCACCGTTTTAAGCCGTAAGATAGTTGAACAGGGCATATATCCCGCGGTTGACCCGCTGGAATCGACCTCGCGCATACTCGAACCGGAAATCGTGGGCAAGGAGCACTACGAAACGGCGCGCAGAGTGCAGGAGACGCTGGAAAAATACAACGAATTGCAGGATATAATCGCCATACTCGGTATGGACGAACTCGGCGAGGACGACAAGCGCATAGTTTACCGCGCGCGCAAAATACAGAGGTTCTTGTCCCAGCCCTTCCACGTGGCAGAAAAGTTCACGGGCATCAAGGGCGTATACGTTCCGATGAGCGAGACGGTAAAGGGCTTCAAGGCGATAATCGACGGCGAGATGGACGAATATCCCGAGGCCGCCTTCTATAACGTAGGCACGATAGACGACGTAAAGAGGAAGGCCGAACAACTTAAAAACGAGTAAGTTTTTTGCGCCGTCCGCCACATAAAAACGCGTTGTTTGCGGCATATATGCGGGGCAATTGAGCGCGGCAAGCCGCGCGTGATGATTGCGCCACAGGCGCAAGCGATTAGTGATGAGCGCGGCAAGCCGCGCGTGATAAGTAGCCTTGCGGCAAAATACCCGTTTCAATTTGTCGTTTCGGGCGCAGATATACCTGCTTAGTTTGTTATTTCAGGCGCAGGCATATTCTTTTAATTTGTCATTTCGGGCGAAGGCGACAGCCGCAGCCGAGAAATCTCTGCCTTGCATAAGTTTTGCCGCCTTGCCTTCGCAAGCGGCGGACTGTAACTTTGGGAGCAATTTTTTATGAAAACTTTTAACGTTCACCTGCTGAGCGCCCACCGCACCTTTTACGAGGGCGAGTGCGAAAGCCTTGTGGTACCCGCGGTAGACGGGCAGTACGGCGTGCTGGCGGGGCACAGCAATACGATAACGGCGATAGTTCCGGGCAAGCTCACCTTCCGCGCCCCCGGGCAGGAAGAGCGCGAAGCCGCCATATCTTCGGGCATAATGAAGGTGGAGGATAACGACGTTCTGGTGCTTGCCGATTCAATACTGCTTCCCGAAGAGATAGACGAACAGCGCGCCGAACGCGAGGCTGCCCGGGCCAGGGAGGCGATGATGCAGAAGCTGAGCATTCAGGAATACTATTCTGCGCAGGCTCAGCTTGCGCGCGCCGTAAGCAAGCTGAAAATCAGGCGTTCGTACCTTCGCGGCGGCCGCCAGGGCAAGTAAAGTTTGGTTGCCGTGCGGCGCACAATACTTTATGTCTGTGCGGCTTTTAAAGGCCTGCATAAAAGACTTATAAAAAAATCTGAATTATATAAATCAGTTAAAAAATAAAACCCGTTTAACAGGTAAAAAATAAAGCCCGCGGGGAGGAAAGTTATTTTTCCTCCCCGCGGGCTTTTTGATGTTGTGCCAAAAAAGAAAATTGGGTATTGATTTTTGCGCAAAGGTACTGTATAATTGAATTGTATCGCGGCTTCGGCCGCGGCAAAGGGCGCGCATGACGCGCAAATTTATGATAAGGGACTGAAAATTATGAGCATCAAGGTTAAAAACATCCACAACATTGCAATCATCGGGCACAGCGGCGAGGGCAAAACCACTCTGTGCGAAGCCATTATGTTCAACGGCCGCTCCATCGACCGTATGGGCAAAATAGAAAACGGCACCACCGTATCGGACTTCGACGAGCAGGAAATCGCCCGCAAAATGTCCGTTTCTCTCTCCGTATGCTACACCGTATGGAAAGAGACCAAGATAAACCTTCTTGACGTACCCGGTTTTTACGACTTCGAGGGCGAATTCAACGAAGCTATGCGCGCCTGCGGCGGCGCGCTTGTGGTAATGGGCGCAAACGGCACCGTAACCGTGGGCGCCGAAAAGGCGATAAACGCCTGCCTCAAAGCCAAAAAGCCTATGGTCATATTCATAAACGGAATGGATAAGGAGAACGCCGACTACCACGGCACCATAGCTGCCCTCCAAGAAAAGTACCACGGCAAGATAGCGCCCATACAGATACCCATAATGGAGGGCAACAAGATGGCGGGCTTCGTCAACGCCCTCACCGAGCGCGCCTACCACTTCACGGGCGTCGGCCCCGAAGAGATGCCCATTCCCGACGATAAAAAGGAAGAGCTCGCCGCAATGCAGCTCTCGCTCACCGAAACGGCCGCCGAAAACGACGACGTGCTCCTCGAAAAGTACTTCGAAACGGGCTCGCTCGATAAGGACGAAATTATCCACGGCATAAGAAAGGGTATTTTAAACATAAACACCGTGCCCGTAATGGCGGGCAGCGCGCTCAAC
Source organism: uncultured Eubacteriales bacterium (assembly GCA_900549005.1). Taxonomy (GTDB): domain Bacteria; phylum Bacillota; class Clostridia; order Christensenellales; family Borkfalkiaceae; genus Coproplasma; species Coproplasma stercorigallinarum. The sequence goes on from URMT01000041.1 coordinate 9,584, forward strand.
AACCGCGGCGTCATCAACCTGATGAACGAGATTGTAAAGTATATGCCCGACGCTTCCGAGCGCACGGATATGCTTGCAACCGACGTATCCAAGGACGAAGTGGTTGCGGTGGAGTGCGACGACGAACAGCCCTTCGCCGCGCAGGTGTTCAAAACGGCCGTCGATTCCTTCGTGGGCAAGATGAACTACATAAGGGTGTGCCGCGGCGTTCTGAGGTCGGGTATGACGGTGCTCAACACCGCCACGGGCCAGACCGAGCGCATAAACGCCATCTACCTTTTGAAGGGCAAAAAGCAGGAGCCCGTATCCGAGCTGACCGCAGGCGACATAGGCGCGGTATCCAAACTTGTCAACACCAACACGGGCGACACGCTGTGCGATGAATCCGCGCCCGTGAAGTTCGACCCCATACTCTTCCCCCGCCCCGTGCTGTTTATGGCGGTATATGCCAAGGTCAAGGGCACGGAAGACAAGGTATTTTCCGGCCTTGCGCGGCTTGAAGAGGAGGACAAATCCTTCGGCGTGCGCAAGATTGCCGATACGGGCGAAACGCTGATAGGCGGCCAGGGCGAAGTTCACCTCGACATAATAAACAAAAAACTCAAAGCCAAATTCGGCGCCGAGGCCGAGCTGAAAACGCCGCAGATAAACTATAAAGAGACCATTCTGGGCACCGCCCTTGCCGAAGGCAAGTACAAAAAACAGTCGGGCGGACACGGCCAGTACGGCCACTGCAAAATGCGCTTCGAGCCGTGCGAGCAGGATTTCGAGTTTGCCGAAGAAGTAGTGGGCGGCTCCGTTCCCAAGCAATACATACCCGCCGTTGAAAAGGGCATAATCGAGTGCCTTCCCCACGGCGTGCTCGCGGGCTACCCCGTAATACGTATGCGCGCCGTGCTCACCGACGGCAGCTACCACGAGGTAGACAGTTCAGAGGCGGCCTTCAAGGCGGCTGCCGAAATTGCCTTTAAAGAGGGTATGAAGGCGGCAAAGCCCGCCATTCTGGAACCATATTCCAAACTGCGCATAGGCGTGCCCGAACAGTACCTCGGCGACGTTCTGGGCGATTTGAACAAGCGCCGCGGCAGGATAATAGGAATGGACGCGCAGGACGATATGCAGGTAATAACCGCCGAAGCTCCCAAGGCCGAGCTTTTAACTTACGCCACCGCGCTCCGTTCGCTCACGCAGGGCAGGGGCAAGTTCATCGAAACGTTCGAGCGCTTCGAGCTCGCGCCCGAAAACGTGATGCAGTCGCTTATAAAACAGTGAATTATGTATGCCGCGCCGCCGCAAAAGCGGCGGCGCGGCGGCAAAAATAGGGCGCAGCCGGCGCAAAGTCGGTCAATTTTACAGCCGTTTTTCCCCGTACGCTTGACATTGCCCGTCTTTTTGGTATAATTTTTATAAGAAGGGCGCCAAGGCGCATATAAATGATACAGGAGGATATATAGTTGAACCTTTTAATTTCTTTGACCGACAAATGGGCAAACCTCCCCATATGGGCGTGGATAGTTATTGCGGCTGTCGTGCTTATTCTTATAATAGTAATCGCAGTAGTCGCCGCAAAGGCCCACAGAGCTAAAAAAGAACAGACCGAAGAAGAGGGATTCTCCGCTCCCGCAGAGGAGGTACAGCCCGTGGCTGAACCCGTGCAGGACGAGGAAGCGGCGCCTGTAACCGTAAAAGAGGAACCTGCCCCCGCCGAAAAGACGGTGCAGGAAGAGCCCGCAAAGCCCGCTCCCGCCCCTGCCCCCGCGCAGAAGGCGCCCGCACAGCAAAAACCTGTGCAGCAGAAGGCCGAACAGGCAAAGCCTGCTGCCGCAAAGCCTGCTCCCGCGGCCAAACCTGTGCAGAAGGCAGAAAAGCCGTCTGAACAGCCCGAAGAGCAGCCCGCCGCGCAGAGCGCTTACGTGCCCCAGGCCGCGACGCAGACCAAGGTATATCACATAACCAAGCGCAAGTCCGACGGCAAGTGGCAGGTCAAGTTCAACAACGGCAAAAAGGCGATAAAGCTGTTCGATACGCAGAACCAGGCAATCGACTATGCAAAGGCGCTTGCGCAGAATCAGGAAGCGGGCATAATGATACATAAAGAAGACGGCACCTTCCGCAAACTGCGCTACGATAAGCCCAACAAGCAGTAAAAATCTGCACAGGGGCACCATTTAGCGAATAAAAAAGCCGACTGAAAACAGTTTTGTTTTTCAGTCGGCTTTTAATTTGAGTAAAAAATATTATCAGTCCGTTCTGCCAAGAAGTTCATCAACGGAGCAATCAAGATATTCTGCAAGTATTATTATGCTATCCATAGTGGGTATTGTTTTTCCATATAGCCAGCCATAAGTCTGTGAACGGGATATATTTTTGTCTTTTTGCAGTCTGTATTGCGATTTTTTTGCGTTTTTAAGACATTTACGCAGGGTAACGGCAAAAGGTTTTGCGTGGGCAAACTTGTTTCTTTTGGGGAAATCGTCCAACCCGAGTATATAGTCTGCCGAGCAATTGAAATATTCGCATATCGCCACAAAAGTGGAGGTGCTGGGAAGATATTTACCGCGCAATAATTCCGATACCGTGGTGCGGTTTACGCCTATTGCTTTTGCGAGCGCAGGCGCCTTTATTTTCTGTTCTTCCATATATTCTTTTAATCTTTCGGCAAAATTAGATGTGATATACATAATCGATGTCCTTTAACTAACTGACATTATGCTCTGTTTGGACATCATTTTTGTTGCGTGATAAACAGATAGAGTGTATAATAGAGTATGGTTATATATTTGCCAAAGAAAAAAATAAATATAAGGAGCTGTTTATGGATAAAGAATTTGGAAAGTGTAACGAAGAACAGTGGGAGGCAATGCTCGCCGCTATGCGCGAGGGCAAATTTGACGGAATGAGAATACTCGAAGAAATTCAGCCGCTTATTTCGGAATTTTTTGTGTGCGAAAGCAAAAAGACGGCAGAGGGACTTCTGCTCACGTTTCTAAACGGACAAAAATTTTTGCTCACTGCCAAGGCCGTTTAAACAATCGGCGGCAAGGCGCGCATATGCGTTATTTGCCGCATATTACCGCACCAATTAAGGCGCAGGCGGCGCGCAAGGAAACCCTTGCG
>URMT01000042.1 GCA_900549005.1 uncultured Eubacteriales bacterium
AACCCGTATTTTACAGCAGCCTTACCAATCCGTCCACCCGTTTCGTAAACAACATTATTTACGCTGCCGTAGCACTTGCAGGTGCATTCCTGATCCCGCTTGGAGCCCTGACTGTCGGCGGTCTTTCCGTACTGCTTTCTTACGCGAACCAGTACATGAAGCCATTCAACGACATTACATCCGTAATCACGGAAATGCAGAACGCCCTTGCATGTGCGACACGTATCTTTGACCTCTTAGAAGAACCGGAAGAAGTAAACGATTCTTCTGAAGTACTTGAGAAGGTGGATGGAAATGTGGATATCGACCACGTAGATTTCAGCTATGACAAGAGTAAATCTCTGATTGAAGACTTTAACCTTCAGGTTGAATCTGGTATGCGTATTGCGATCGTAGGTCCTACCGGATGCGGAAAAACAACATTTATCAACCTCCTGATGCGCTTCTATGACGTGGATTCCGGAAAGATCTGTATCGACGGTAAACCGATCGATGAGCTTTCCCGACATTCGCTCAGAAAGAGCTTCGGTATGGTGCTTCAGGATACCTGGCTGTTTTCCGGAACCATTATGGAAAACATCCGCTACGGCAAGCTCGACGCGACCGACAAGGAATGCATCGCGGCCGCGAAGCTCGCCAACGCGGACGGCTTCATCCGCATGCTGCCGGACGGCTACAACACTGTGCTTTCGGGCGACGGCATAGGGCCCGAAATCTGCGCGGGCGCGATTAAAGTACTTAAAAAAGTGGGCGAAAAGTTCGGCCACACATTCAACTTTGAAGAGGCGCCCATCGGCGGCATCGCCATAGATACCTGCGGCACTCCGCTGCCGCAGTCCACGATAGACAAGTGCCTCGCCTCAGATTCTGTGCTTCTGGGCGCGGTGGGCGGCTACAAATGGGACAACCTGCCCGGCGACAAGCGGCCCGAAAAGGGACTTTTGGGAATACGCAAGGCGATGGGCCTGTATTCCAACATACGCCCCGCCAAGCTGTGGGCAAGCCTTGCGCACGCCTCTCCTCTTAAATACGAGCTTGTAAAGAACGGCGTAGAGATAATAATCGTGCGCGAGCTCATCGGCGGCATATACTTCGGCGAGCGCGGCAGGGGCGAAGAAAACGGCGCAGAGTACGCTTGGGACACCGAAAAGTACTCCGTGCCCGAAATAGAGCGCATAACGCGCATTGCCTGCGAACTTGCAATGAAGCGCTCGAAAAAGCTGGTTTCGGTAGACAAGGCCAACGTGCTTGAAAGCTCGCGCCTGTGGAGAAAGACGGTGCACGAGTACGCCGCGAAGAACTTCCCCGAAGTTGAGGTGAGCGACGTGCTGGTGGACAATATGGCAATGCAGATTGTTAAAAACCCCGCCCAGTTCGACGTGGTTGTAACCTCAAACATATTCGGCGACATACTCTCCGACGAGGCGGCGCAGGTGACAGGCTCGATAGGAATGCTTGCCTCCTCCTCGCTCGGCGACGGCACGCGCGGGCTGTACGAACCCATACACGGCTCTGCGCCCGACATTGCGGGGCAGGACATAGCCAACCCCATTGCCACCATTCTTGCGGCGGCGATGATGCTGCGCGACAGCTTTTCGCTCACGGCCGAATACGACGCGATTGTAGGCGCCGTTGAAAAGACGCTTGCCGAGGGCTGGCGCACCGCAGATATTTACAGCGAAGGCTGCAAAAAGGTAAAGGGCAGCGAGATGGCAAACCTCATCTGCGAACGCGTGTAAGCACTTTTACGGCAAAGTTTCTAATGTAAATATAACTTTGCAAATATAATATAAATAAAACTTGGTAATATAGGTAGCCGCGGCGCGCTCCACCGCGCCGCGGCTACAAATTTAAACAGCGCAGAAAATAGCCGCACGGCGCGCGGCTTAAAGATTTAAAACTGTGCAGAAGGCATTTTATGATTGAAGAGAACGTTAAAAAACTGCTTGAAGAGATTAAAGAAAACCCCTACGGCGAAAAGGTTACGCTTGTTGCGGCGGTAAAGACGCAGACGGTGGATAGCATCAACCGCGCAATTGCCGCGGGGATAACAGATATCGGCGACAACCACGTGCAGGAGTTCCGCGACAAATACGACCAGATTACGGGCACCCCCCGCCGCCACTTTATAGGGCATTTGCAGACCAACAAGGTGAAATACCTTATCGGCAAAACATTCCTCTACCAGTCGGTTGACCGCCTTGAACTCGCCGAAGAGATTTCAAAACGGAGCGCGCGCGCAGGCGTGACGTCTTGTTGCTTGGTGCAGATTAACATAGGCAACGAGGAAACGAAGGGCGGGTTTGAATATGAATACGGGCTTGATGCGTGCAGGAAGATTGCCGCAATGCCCGCGCTGAAAGTCAGGGGACTGATGGCAATGCTGCCGTTCACCGACGACGAGGCCGTGCTCCGTCCGCTGGCAAAGAAGATGCGCGCCCTGTACGACGCTTTGCGCGGCGAGATGGACGGAATTGAACACCTTTCGATGGGAATGAGCGGCGACTGGAAACTGTGCGTGGAGTGCGGCTCGAATATGGTGCGGCTGGGCACCTCAATTTTCGGCGCAAGGCACTATAATTAAAAAAATTAAAGTATACTGAAATAATGAAAACGGGCAGAGTTTGCAAATTGCAAACTCTGCCCGTTTTTTAATCATTATAGTTGGCACGATTCCAAAAATACAATGTGCGCAAGGCGAATTCAGGTAGCCGCTTACACATCTTACGGAGCGAGCGGCAAATGAACCGCACGCCGCCATAGAAAAACTTTTTCAAACGCACGAAAAAATGCCGTGCAAGGGTTTGCACGGCATATTCTGTTAACCAAAAAACTTAAAAAAATTATGACGAAGCGCGGTAGCACGAATTTAGTTCGGGCGACGAGGCTTGAACTTCTCCAAACAGTGAACACTCACTGTTTGGCAAGCCGAGATGAGTGAGCGCAAAACGAAAAGCGCGAACGGTGCCCGAAAACGGTGTATACCTTGCACCGTTTGAGAAAGCCGCGCTACGACAAATTTCCCTCACGGAAAAAGATTTTGCCAAAGGCAAAAGATTTTTCGTGAATCTCTTATTCCCCTTTGAAGGGAAGAAGAGCAGCCACGCGGGCGCGCTTGATTGCCTTTGAAAGCTCGCGCTGGTGCTTTGCGCAGGTGCCGCTCATACGGCGGGGAACTATTTTGCCGCCCTCGGTGATGAACTTCTTCAAACGGGCAACATCCTTGTAATCTATAACTTCTACCTTCTCCTGGCAGAATACGCAAACCTTTTTGCGCGAAGATTTTTTATAGTTCTTCCTTACGGGTTTATTATCTTCCATAATTAACTCCTTATTATCTTATGCGGCAGATTTGGCCGCGTACGGGCAGTTTACTCAGAACGGAATGTCGCCGTCGTCGTCAAACGACTGCAAAGCGGGCTTTTTGCGCTCTGTATGGGCGACGGGCGCGGAATAATCGCCGTCGTCCGAGGCACCCTTCGGGGTGAGGAACTCAACGTCCTGCGCGATTACGTCTACCGACGTGCGCTCTATGCCCTCTCTGTCTTCGTAAGTTCTGAGCTCGATATTGCCGATTACGGCAACCTTGTTGCCCTTTTTGGCGTAGCGGGCAACAGTTTCGCCCAGGCCGCGCCAAGCCGTTACGTTGTAGAAATCGGCCTTGCGCTCACCGTCGGGCGAACCGCTGCGGCGGTTTACTGCTATGCCGAAGCGGCATACCGATACGCCGGACTGCGTTTCAGAAAGTTCCGGGTCGCGCGTTAAATTGCCGATTAAAAATACTTTATTCATTATTTACCCCTGTAAAATTGCTTCGGCAAGGCTTCGCATTGTGCAAAGCCGCGTGTCCGAAACTTACGCTTTGACTATCATTCTTCTGAGAATCTCGTCAGAAAGCCCTGCAATTCTGTCTAACTCTTTAACAACGTCGGGTTCGGAATTGAACTTCATAAGCACAAAGAAGCCGTCATTCTTATACTGAATGGCATAAGGCAACTTTTTGGAACCCCACTTGTCCGTTGAAACGAGTTCGCCGCCCATTGAAGTTACGATGCCTTCGAACTTAGCTACGATGGCGTCTTTGGCTTCGTCTGCGACAGAATTGTCCAAAACGTACAGCATTTCGTAAGATTTCATTTTTTTACCTCCCGGTCTTATTCGGCATACTTTTTGGGTATGCAAGGTAAGCGCGCACAACGCGCGCGCCGATTCACACAGTAAATCAGCTTTACAATATTACTATATTATAATAAAAAAGTCAATTAAATTGGGGCTTTTGAAACAAACTAAAAAGCGCGGGCGGCGCAAAATTTTGCGCCGCCCGCATTAAATTTATATTGCTTTGGGTTTAAGGAGTTTCTGTGGCGCCCTGGGTGGCATCCACCAACGTTCCGAGCGCGTCGAGGAATTCACTCATAGTGAGGTCGCCTACGGTAGTTTTGCCTTCTGAGGCAGTATACTCAGGGAATATCGTACTAAGGTGAACATCAAGCGTTTGGCTATACTCAATTACTCCCATATCTTCAAAGTCGTTGAGCGAGCAGTTTGCAATATTCTCTGTTACGTTTGCCTGCATCTGCGCAACTTTGTTTATGGTGTAAACCTTTTCGCCGATATCGCTGCCGCTCTCGGTTTCATCGTAATCGCCGTAAAGAAGCAAGCTCCACGCACCCGCCGTAGGGCCGTAAGTATACAGCGTGCCGTATTCGTCAGTAAACTCTTCAAGATGACCGAGCGAACCAGAACCGCTTCCGGATTCAGAGTTTACGAACACAAGCTCGTTTTCGGAATTATAGTAATAATACAGGTACGAAGAATCGAACGCGATTTCGCCCGCCCCTGCTGTGCCCGATTCTATAACTTCGTACGGCGTTTCTACGCCGTAAATATCTTTGGTAAACAACTCTTGTATGCTGAGCGCATTTATAGTTTCGTCGAGCGTGCTTATGGTTGCGCCGCTTATGGCGTTAAGTATTGTGTTATCTTCGTCAATTTCAATCAGCTCGCCTATGGTGAGGTCGTTCATAAGTCCGTCTATGCGGGTGCTTACATCGTCGAGGCGGGTGCCGCATTCGCCGTAGCCGCCTTCGGCAAGCGCGTAGTAAACGGCGCTTATAACGCCTTCGGAATCGACCGCTACATATGCGTCGCATTCCTGGGTTTTAATATCGCCGCCCTCTTCATAGAGATAGTGATAGGTTGCGGTATACCGATATTCCACCTGAACGCCGTCGATTTCAATATAAGCGGGCGACTGAACGGGCGTGATGTTGTTTATGCCGTATACCATATATGCCATCAGTTCAAAGCTGTCTGCGCCTGTATCTACGGTGAGTACGTCGGCAAGCACTACTTCGTCTATGGCATCGCCTACGTTGGCAATGGCGTATTCGCCGATTTTTGACATCAGCCTGTCGCTTTCGTCGATTTCTATAACGTCTTTAACTTTGAGGTCATAGAGCACGTTCGCCGTCTGGCCGTTGATATCGGTAATGGTAACGCCGTTATACCGCTCCGTGCGGTTGCCCGCTTCGTCGGTGAACCAAACTTCCTGCACTATGCCTATATCGCTTGTGATTATGACGCAGGAGCGCTCTTCCCTCACCCACTGACTTCCGTCGGCGCTGAGTTCATATACATACGCCGTGCCCGTGTAGGTTGTGGCAATTCCGCCTTCGGGAACATCCCCTGCGGGCTGAACGTCGACTATGCTGTAACCCATATACATCATTATGGCATCGTTTGCCATAACGTCGAGTACGTCGGGCACGTACACCTTATCCAGAAGGTCGTCGAAAATTACATTGCCGTTCAGAATATCGCCGACGGTTATTCCGTCGAATATTTCCATCAACATATCGTCGGCGCCGCTATTTCCGCCTATGACGTCGGTGATATAGACTTCGTCGAACGCCGAAAGTATTCCGCCGTCGCTTTCGAGCACGTCGCCGAGCGTGCGCGAACTTAAAATAACAAGTTCGCCCTGCGCGTCGTAATAATACGCGCCCGAAATTTCTGCAATGCGGTTATCGTAAATCGAATACTGGACGCCGGACTCAGTAAATTCTTCGCCGTCTTCGGTCTCCGCGAGAGAGGCTATTTCGGCATAAATTGCGCTGCCGCTGTCGTCAACGGTATAATACAGCCAATACTCCGTGCCGTTAGCGCGGGGAACGAGGTACTGCTCCATACTTTGGGGCAGGCGCGAACCGTCGGCTTCGCGCACATAGTAAGTTTCGCCGTCTGCGCCTTCCGCGGGGTAGGCAGAAGCGCCTTCGCCGTCGGTGACAGCCGTTGCCGCCTGAGCCTCTTCCGTCCCTTCGCCCTCTTCGGGAGTTTCGGCAGATGTGCTGTTCAGGGTGTAAACATCCCTGTAAAGGACGATTTCTTCACCCTCGCCGTATATCACGCCCGCCTCAATACCGTAAGCTATGGAGAGGAACATTGCATTTTCCTGCGGGTTGATGCCTGCCACGCGGAGCACTGTTGCAACTTCTACGTTATTAAGACACTCCGTTATAAATTCGCCCATCTGCGAAAAGGGCGTGGCTTTGAGCTCTTCTTCGTCAATTATCTCGCGCAGGTCCTCTTCCGTGAGGTCGTATGCCGAGAGCGCCCCCGCAAGACCGGAGTAGATGGAATCCACAAAGCGGTCTGCCACGGGGAACAGCCCTTCGACCTCGCCTATGGTGAGGTTATCCACGCCGTTGCCGAACATATCGCGGACTGCGGTGATGAGGTCGGTTATGTTTTGCACGCCGCCTTCGTCAACGTTGGTGTTGATTATTATTTTATTTCCGTTTTCGTCCTCGTTTTCAACGCCAACGAGCGAGAGGACGTCGTCTATATCGGCCTTCATCAAAAAGTATACGCCGCCCGCAATAAGAGCGACTTCCACTATAATCGCAAACAGAAAGCCGAATATAAAACAAAGTATGCCGGTCAAAGTTTTTGAACCGCTTTTTGAACCGCCTTTTGCCATAAAAATCTCCCCGCGCCGCAAAAAATGCGTGCGCCTGTGGTATATGAGCGCGCAAAAAAGCGCGCTGTTAGTCTGCTTGTTGCGGCGGCACTGTGCCGCCTTGGTTTAATTATATAATATTTCGCGCGCAAAAGCAACAGTTAATTTATGCAAATAATGGAAAACGAGGCAATTTTTGCGCGCACAGCGTGTGCGCGCATACGCACGCAGAGAGCGCCGCCGCGAACAAATTGCGGAATAAAACTTATTCCTGCCCGCCGTCGCCGTCCGAAAGCAGACGTTCGGCATCGTCGCCTGATATATCGGCAACGGTGCGGAGTTTGTTGGATATCGTGCGGGTGCGCCTGCCCGCCTCCTCTATCGTGTTCTGAGCCTCCTGCAACTTTTTTCCCGTCTTTTCGAGTATTGCGGCGAACTTTTCGAACTGCACTTTGAATGCCGAAAGAAGCTGCCACAGCTCGCCCGAACGCTTTTCTATCGCCACCGTTCTGAACCCCGTTTGAAGCGTGGATAAAAGCGCGCTTAAATTGGTGGGACCGCAGGCAAGCACGCGGCGCTTTCTTAAATAGGCGTCGAGGTCGCCCATCCTTGCAATTTCGGCATACAGCCCTTCGAGCGGGAGATACATCACGGCGAAATCTGTGGTAGAGGGCGGGAAAATGTATTTTGCGGCGATGCTGTCCGCCTGCAACTTTACGGCGCGTTCCAGCCCTTTGAGCGCGGCCGCAGCTTCGGCCTTGTCGCCCGCGTCAACCAGCCTGGTGTACTCCTCTATGGGGAATTTGCTGTCTATCGGCAGCCAGACGGTGCGCTCGTCGCGCGAGGGGAGTTTTACGGCGAAGTCCACCATTGCGTCGCTGCGGGCGTCCACCTTTACCGAAGATGCGTACTGGTTGGGCGCCAGCATCTGCGAGAGCAGGGTGCCGAGCTGAACTTCGCCCCACGTGCCGCGCAGTTTTACGTTGGAGAACAGCTTTTTTATGTCGGAAACGCCCGCGGCAAGCGTATTTACCTCGCCTATGCCCTTATACACCTTTTCGAGCTGTTCGCTGACCGTGCGGTAACTTGCGTTGAGCTTGCCTTCTATCGTGGAGGCAAGTTTTTCTTCGACCATAGCGCGGATATTTTCGACGCTGCGCGCGGTGGTTTCGGATATGTATTTCAAATCGTCGTCAATCTTCTTTTTAAGGTCGTTTATGCGCGCTTCCTGCGATTGGAACGAACGCGCCGTTTCGCCCTGCAAAGCCTCGGCGCGCACCAGAAGGCGGGTTATTTCTTCCAGCTTCTTTTCCGCCGCGCCCGCGGAGCTGTTCTTCAACTTCAACCCCACGGCGATTGTAGCGATAAGGCATATTACGCCCACGCATATGGCTATTATTATCAGAATATCGGTCATATTTCCTCCTGTAAAAGACGGGCGCAAGCTGCAAACCGGCACAAAAAAATGCGTTGGTCGGGGCATATGTGCCGTCCTTTTTAATTTTTACGTCACAAGTTGAGCGGCGCGCGGGCACAGCCCGCGCGCCGCTTATTTTTTAGTCGTCTATGTCCCTGACAACACGCTTTGCCGTGATTATCAGCTTATTCCTTTCGTTGAGCTGCGGAAGAACGGCACATTCCAGAAGGAGCCTGTCGAGCACCTTTCCGCACTTGGCCTTGGGTATGCCTTCGGCAATCAAATCGTCGCCGCGCACTTTGAGTTCGCGCAGATTGAAGGGAACGCCCTCCTTTATCATCTCGCCGTAAATTTCGCGCCAGCGCGTGATTGCGGGGGCTTCCGAAAGGTCGTCGCGGCAGGCGGAATAGTCGGCCTGTTTGAGTTCCACCAGCTTGAAGAACACGTCGCGGTTGCTCACTATCATACGGCGGATTTTGCTCTCGCGCACGTTGCCGCCGCCGTCGTACATATGAAGCGAGGTGAGGCGAACCGTCTCTTCGGCGAGTTTTTTTGGCACCTTCAACCTTTCGCATATTTCGGCGACTATCCTCGCGCCCTCGGTTTCGTGGTTATAGAAGTTGCCCGAGGTTATCTTGCAATAGGGCTTGCCCACGTCGTGCAACAGCGCCACGAGGCGGATATCGTCGGGCGCGTACATAGCGCAGCGCAGCGAATGTTCGAGCACGTCGTACATATGGCAGTCCTGCCTCTGCGTCATTCCCGCGCCGAGCGCGAGCTCGGGGAAAATGGAAGCCAGCACGCCCGTATCGCGCATCACGCACAGCGCGGCATAGTGCCCGTACTTTACGCCGTACTTGCCGTCGGCGTGCAGTATAAAGCGCAGTTCGCCGAAAATTCTTTCGGCGGAGATGTCGCGCAGAAGGCGGGCGTTGTTCCTTGCTCCCTGCATACTCTCTTCGTCGGGCTTGAAGCCCGTTTCGCCGCACACGCGGGCAAGGCGCATAAGGCGCAGCCCGTCTTCGCCGAACACCTTGTCGGCAGGGGCGACGGTGCGCACGCACTTGCGCTTGATATCGTCTATTCCGCCGAGGGGGTCAACAAACTCGTCGCTTTTTATGTCGTAATAGACGGCATTGCAGGTGAAGTCCCTGCGGCGGGCGTCGAGATTGATGTCGTCGGTGAAATAAATTTTGGCGGGCGTGTGCATTCCGCGGACGTATTTGTCCGAGCGGAAAGAAGTAAATTCGTAGTCCTGCCCCTCCGCCTTCATCTTTACCGTGCCGGTATTTTTGTATACGGCGGTGCTTTCAAAGCCCAACTTTTCTGCCGCCTCGGCAAACACCTCAGGGACGACGGGCGCGCAGATATCGTAGTCGGCTTTTAACGGAAAGCTGGAAGAGAGGTACTCCCTGCACGTTCCGCCCACCACATAGAGCGGAAAATCGCACGAGTAGGCAAGTTCTTTAAGTTTCTGGGGTAAAATTTCCTGCATAGACTGCCTTTTCCTCCGTAAAAAAATTTATTGTATTCAATCCCTGAATGAGTTATTACCGCATTTTTACAGGCGCGCAAAACCTGGCGCTGCACGCAAAACAGGAGCGGAGCGGCCGCGCGAACTTATTATATCGCTATTATTATACCAGTAAATCAATTTAATTGCAATTATAAATTATTTGGTATATAATGAAATTATATTTCACGCAGGAAAAACTTGCAGTGACAACGCAAAGATTTACAGAGAGAATAAAAGGATTTACGGGAAGATGGTATACGAAATTATAGTAAACGCCGCGCGCTGCCCCGCAAAACACATAGAAACCGTGACGGGCGTGTTTAAAAATGCAGGCAAGCAATACAGACTGCACTATACAGACCACAAGGGTCACGCCACCGGGATTGCAAGGCAGCTTACCTCGTCGAAAGAGGAATGTGCGCTGGTGGTTATGGGCGGCGACGGCACGCTGCACGAAGTTCTGAACGGAATTTCAGACTTTGAGAAATGCTCGCTGGGGCTTATACCTTCGGGCACGGGCAACGACTTTGCCGTGGCGGCGGGAATTCCCAAAGACGTAAAAAAGGCCGCAGAAATAATAGCTTTACGCGCGCCGAGCAACATAGATTACATCGAACTTACAAACGGACTTAAAAGCATAAACGCCGTTGGAATGGGCATAGACGTAGACGTTCTGAAACACGCCTACGCAAAGGGCGGCGGAAAGGGAAAATATCTTTCCAGCCTGATATACTGTTTAAGGCACTTCAAAAGCTACGACTTTACCGTGGAGTACGACGGCAAAAGCGAAAAGCACTTCGGGCTGATTGCCGCCCTCGGCAACGGCAAGCAGATTGGCGGAGGCATAAAGCTGTTCCCCGAAGCAAAGCTCGACGACGGGTATATGGACATACTGATGGTCGACTACGTTTCCAAATTCAAGATGATATTTGCCTTTATAAAGCTGATGCTGGGCAAAATAAACGCCATTAAGGAAGTTACGGCCGCGCGCGTGAAGAGCGCGAGCTTTGCGACGGAAACCCCGTGCGCCATCCAGGCCGAGGGCGAAATATACGACGGAATGAAGCTGGAAGCGCACATTGTTGAGGGCGGGCTGAAATTTTACCTGCCTGCAAGAGAAGATTAAAAAACCACCTGCATTTCAGGCAGGCGCGGGCGCGTTTGCCCCGTAATTTTATTTCGGATGATAGAAAAATTTTACAGACGGATTATTGACGGCGTTCCCGCCGCGGTAATCGTGGTAGACAAAAATCTGAGGGCGGTATTTGCAAACGCCAAATTCAGGGAACTGTTCCCCTGTGCCGCAAGGCGCGGAAGTCTGGGGAAATTTTTCTGCTGCGCCGAAAATACAGGAAATTGCGGAAGGGCGCCCTGCGCGCAGGGCTGTACCGCGCGCGAGGCATTTGAAGACTGCTTCTATTCGCGCAGCGAGGTGCAAAGGCGCATAATTTTAAAGGCGCGCACCGACGAGGGCACGCGCGATATGGCGTTCAACATAAACGTAAAGCCGCTGGGCGACGGTATGTATATGGGCGTTATAGACAACGCCTTCGAGCTGGAAATTGCCCGCGAACTTGCCACCGCGAAGAACATACAGCAGAGGCTTCTGCCCGCAGGCAACTGGGCGGGTTCGCACAGCTATTCGTATATGTATATCCCCTGCCGCGGCATCGGCGGCGACCTGCCCGACGTGTATACGATAGGTTCGTCTGCGTTCGGCGTGATTGCCGACGTTTCGGGCAAGGGAATTTCGGCGGGGATGCTTTCGGCGTTTGTGAAGGCGGCCTACGACAAGACGGAATTTTCGCCCGCGCAGGCCATACGCAGTCTGTGCGTGAAGTTCAACGAACTCAACCTTGACGAGCGCAGTTATGTTACCGTGGCGGCCGTGAGGATAGACGCGGACAGCATAACTTATTCAATGGCGGGGCACAACGTGCCCATACTGTTCAAGACGGCGGGCGGAATTACGCGGATTACGCTTAACTCCCCTCCCGTTTCCAACTGGTTTGAAAACCCCGCATATTTCGAGGACACCCTGCCCTATTCCAAGGGCGACATATTGGTGCTTTTAACCGACGGCGTTACCGAAAGCCGCGGCGCGGGCGGCGAGATGTTCGGAAGCGAAAGGGCGATTAAAACGCTGTCGGTTTCGCGCACCGCCGACGAATTCATCAAGAATTTGCAGCGCAATTTGAAGGACTTCTGCGGCGGCGAATTCAACGACGACATTACGGCGATAGCGTTCGATTTGTAAAAACGCTCACGAAATTATTCGGCTGGTGCCGCCGAATAATTTCCGTGATTTCTGGGGAGCCAGCTCCCCCTTGCCCCGATTTTAAGGGCTCTCATTTTATATAATCGGGGCAATTCCCCCTTTGGTGAGCCTGCTGACCGCAGCAAATAGAGTCTTTCTGCGCAAGGAAACCTTGCTTGAAACGGTTATTATTTAATCGTGTTCACGAATTTCTTTTTGCTACGCAAAAACAAATTCCGTGAGAGGGTGGTCGTAAAAAGAGGTATCGC
>URMT01000043.1 GCA_900549005.1 uncultured Eubacteriales bacterium
TACCGTATCTGGCGGCGTAGTTACGGGCGTTAAGGCAGGCGAAGTGACGATAACCGCAAAGGCGGGCGATAAGAGCGCAACCTGTACGGTTACTGTAAATCCCGCCACCGACCCCGACCCCGTAGTGACGGATGTTGAAATCAGCGGGGCGGCCAACACCCTTACGGTGGGCGGCAGCCTTAAACTTACAGCAACGGTGCTTCCTGCGGGTGTTTCTCAGCAGGTAACGTGGAGCATTTCAAGCGGCTCAGACATAGCTACCGTTACTTCCGAAGGTGTGGTAACTGCTACGGGAGCAGGAAAAGTTGTGGTAAGGGCAACCGCAGACGGCACTGCCATATACGGCGAGTGGACAATAACGGTGACGGCATCCGCAGAGCTCGAAACGGAGTATGTGTTCGATATGAACTATTTCCTCACGACTTCGCAAAATTATCTTGGCGGAGGGTCATCGGGCGACAGAACGACTCAACCTATACAGGTCGGGATATTTACCGTTGCGGCGGGAGTTCGTCCGGAAGCGAGCAACAACAGATTCAATTCCCAGGGTGCGGAAGACGCTATAACCTTTATTGTCAGCGGATATACTAATACAATCTCGTTCTCTCTCACGGGTGCGAGCGGCGCAGGCGCCGCCAATATTGTTACTCTAAGGCGCATAAATGCTGACGGGACTACTGTTGAGGGAAGCGAGATTATAATAAGCAATAATCTTGCTAACGGCGAATCTCCTTCGCAAACGGTATACGAAAATTTGCCTGCCGGCACGTATGTGCTTACGGCAACAAGGTCGTTCCGCCTTACTGCTCTTTCCGTGACTGAATTTCAACAGCCACATTCCTGTGCGGAAAATGCTGAGGCAACCGCATATCGGGCGGCTACTTGTACAGAGCCGGGCAATATAGCATATTGGACTTGCTCTGAATGCGGAAACATATATTCCGATGAGCAATGCACAATGCTTATAACGCAGGAGCAGACTGTTATCCCTGCAAAGGGGCACAGCCCTGCAAGCGGGTGGTCGCACGACGATGCCTCGCATTGGCACGCCTGCCTCAACGGCTGCGGGACACAGCTTGATAAGGTTTCCCACGATACGAACGGCGCAGACGGGGCTTGCTCGGTTTGCGGCTATATAGAGGGACATAAGCACTCTCTCACGCGGCAACAGTATACAGACGGCTGCGCAAACAACCCCGTAACTTATTATACCTGCTCGGGCTGCTCCAATCTGTTCCTTGACGAGAACGGCACGCAGGTAGTGACTATGGACGACATACAGAAGATGAGCGCGCACGACCTCGCGCACCATACGGCGGTAGAGGCCACCTGTGAACACGCGGGCAACATCGAATACTGGGAGTGCGACAACTGCCACAAGTTCTTTACGGACGAAGGCATAACCGAAGTGGAGCAGAGCGACATCGTTGAAGCTCAGCTTGACCACGATTATGAGTATCAGAGCAACAGCACCCAGCATTGGAAAGAGTGCACTATGTGCAAAACCGAACTGGACGGCTCGCGCAAAAATCATTCATTTGGCGCGGCCGACAGTCAGGGCAATCAGACTTGCTCGGATTGCGGCTACAAGATAAACACGGGCGCGCTTGAAAACGTCGAAGAATACGGCGCATACGAAGAGAGTATGTACGTAGTAATGCAGGACGACGTAACGGCCGACCTTAAAGTGACCTACAACGCGGCAGGTTCAAGCAGCGTGACCGCCGTGCCCTCCGAACTTATCAGAACGGTGAACGGTGCAACCCGCGTGGATATAGTGGGCGTATCGGCAGGCATTTACGATATCAACCTCTCTATCGGCGGCACCAACTTTACTCTCGGTGACATAGAAGTAGAGGCTTACGACCGTTCGGGTTACGCCCACTTCGACCCCGACGCGCCGAACGATATGTATGCAAACGGCATAGGCGCATACGAAAACGACGGCACGTTGAAAGACGGCGCGCTGGTAATATATCTGACCGAAGCAAACAAGAACGATATATCAAATAGTGCGTACGTCTACGACGAAGAGACAGACAGCTATACCAAGGCAGATATAACCAAGTATTTCCACCCTAAGGGAGAACAGTATACCAGCACACAAACAAATACTACCTATACAACTTCTTATAGCATAGGTTACTTCCTCAATAACAGGATGTATAACACAAGCACTACCGGTAACCCCGGTACGGCGAACGGCGGTATAAATACATACGGCATAAAGGCTGCGTGTGACGATTACGGTGCTGTTGTTGTAAGAGTTATGGGCAAGGTAAATGCGGAAATCTCTGGCTCTATGGATAGCGCCATAGACGGCCTCACCGCTTATAACTCAACCGACAATGCCGGCACGGGAGCTCCTGGTGAAAAGGGTGATAATGGCAGGATGGTGCGCATAGTGGACGCCTATAATCTCACCATAGAGGGAATAGGTGAAGATGCTTCCATCTATGGCTGGGGCTTCCACTTCATTGCAAACAAAGGCGAACAGTCCGAATACGGCGTGCACGGTGGCGAAAGTTTTGAAGTGCGCAACTTAACGTTTGAACGCTACCCCGAAGATGCGTTAGGTATGGAAGGGCAGGGCGACGATATAACCGTTCCCGTACAGCGTTGCTGGGTACATAACAATGTATTTAAACCCGGATATGCTTCCAATCCCACAGAGGGCGATAAGGCGGAAGGCGACGGTTCGTGCGACTTCAAGCGCGGTTATTACTATACGTTCAGCTATAACTATCTTGAAGGCTGCCATAAGACTAACCTGATAGGTGCAAGCGATAGCTGCAAACAATATAACATAACATTCCATCACAACTGGTGGCGCAACTGCGGTTCGCGTATACCGCTTACAAGGCAGGCGAACGTGCACTACTACAATAACTATATCTCTGTCGACGCAGATTATGAAGGCGAAATAAGTTACGTAATGAGTCCTCGCGCCAGCTGCTATATTTTTGCCGAAGGCAACTATTTCGATGGCTGCAAGAATATCATAAGCGGCAGCGGAGGCACGGTTAAGTTCTGGAACAACACGTTCCATGCCTGCTACGACGATATTCCTTCGCAGACATCGAGCCGCGACGAAAAGGTATCTTCAAACTGTGAATATGCAGGAACAAGCTACTCTTCGTTCGAGCTCAACTCCGAACTGTTTTACGATGCCGAGGGTAAACTTGCTACCGATTCTGTGACGGCGCGCAAAGTCGTTATGCAGCAGGCGGGCGTTCACGGTTTCGGCCAAGAAACCGCTACCGGAATGAATGCCGTTAACCCTCAGCAATCTGTAAGCATACCCCAAGAGGGGCTTACGGTAGACCTTTCACAGGTTTCAAAGACCTCTTCCGTGCAGTATGTAAACGGCGTTGCTTTCACCAATATTACAGGTGTTTCGTCAGGTACTGTAAAGGGTAAGGGTCAGCTTGTAACGTTTGCCGTTCAGGGCGGTGCTGTGGTTACCATAACTTGCAGCGGCAGCGGTGCGGCGGCAGGCGAGCTTATTGGTGCTGACGGCAAACTGTATGCAGGCAAAATCAACGGTACGGTCACGGTAGAGCTTGAAAGCGGCATTTATGTGCTTGCTTCCGGGATAAAAGACAAAGAGCTTACAATAAGCGCAATTTCTTTTGAGGATGCCGCAGGTTCGTCGGAAATCCGTGTGCAGGCAGTTATAGATGCAATCAACGCTATACCTTCCACGGTGACGCTTGACTCGGCTGAAACGGTAAACGCCGCAAGGCAGGCATACGACGCGCTTCGCGACGACGAAGTTTCGCAGATTCCTTCAAACCTTGTAACTAAGCTCAAAGAGGCTGAAACTACGCTCTCCGGTTTGCTGGTAAACAATGTTATAAACCTTATTGCCCAAATTGGCGAAGTGAACGAGAACAGCTATAATGCAATCAACGCGGCGCGTACGGCCTACAACGCTCTTACTGTTGCGCTTCGGCCGCAGGTAACCAACTATAACGTACTCGTTTCGGCGGAAACAGAGTTCGAGAATTTTGAGGTTATAAGCGTTCAGAATATGATTGACGCTCTTCCCGAAACTTCAAATGTAACCATAGCCGACGAAAGCTCGGTGCAAACCGTACTTGAAAGGTATCGGACGGCGTATGACGCATACGGTATTCTCGACGAAAATCAGACGGCTCAGGTGGGCGACAGCCGTTACGACAAGGTAATTAAAGGTATGGCGTATCTCGAAGGCGTGCTCAACGTTTACGACTTTAAAGACGCGCTTGCGGCGGTAGACGTAGACAGTGCGGATATGGCTGCTCTCGGCGCGATTATAGAGGCTTACAATGAATTTGCCGACGACGATACGCTTGTAAATCTTCTTACAGAGGAAGAAAACATAAAGTATCAGAGCATTTCAGAAAAGTATACTGAGTTTGCAAGCCAGGCAATCACGGTAAGTTTTACTGAGAGTGCGGAAAACTGGATAGGTGATAATAGTTTATTTAGTTATGTTACTGAAAGTTCTCTCAGAAAAGAAAGTAGCCCGCTGAATTTTGGTGGCGTAGAGTATACGCATACGCTTAAAATGGAAACCGATGTGTCTATCAACTTCACAACGAGCGCCACAATGAGCTTGACTGTCTATTTCTCAACGCGTAGTGTAGATAGAAGTGTTTATATTGACGGTAATGCTTATAACGTTCAGGCTGATGGCACGGTTGTTATTAACAATTTAGGTGCGGGAACGCATAGCATCACAAAAGATGATACAAATGTAGATGTATTCCTTATTTCCCTTACGCCTGCGGGCTGATAAGTTAATAACAAAACTTAAACACAGCTGTGCGGGCGGAAGTTAAATTTACTGTTTGCCTCCAAAACTTCCGCCCGCACAAATAAAAACGACCATACACAAAGATTACAAGCAATCTTTTCAGTGTTCTCCTGAAAGTGCGCCGCCCGCAGCAAGTGCGGGCGGCGCACCTCCTGTATTGCCCGCGCAAGCGTAAAATAGTGCGCATTGCACGCTCAAAAGTTAAAAATGCCTATTGATTTTTTGTGTGTTGTATGCTATAATAATACAGACGGCGGAACTTTTTGCCGCGGCAAAAAATAATTGGTAATTTTATTGTATAAGGGGGGAAATTTTAAATGAAGAACGTAATTGTCGGTCAGTCCGGCGGACCTACCGCAGTTATCAATTCCAGCCTTCTGGGCGTATTCAAAACGGCTAAGGACAGGGGGGCCGACGTCGTTTACGGAATGGTTCACGGCATAAAGGGGCTTTTGGACAGAAACATAGTCGACCTTTCCGCTCACATCAAAAACGACCTCGATATGGACCTGTTGAAGAGGACGCCTTCGTCCTTCCTCGGCTCGTGCCGCTACAAACTGCCCGACATCGAGGGCAACGAAAAGACCTACGAAGAAATCTTCAAAATTTTAAAGGAATACAACATCTACGCCTTCTTCTATATCGGCGGCAACGACTCGATGGATACCATCAAAAAGCTGTCTGACTACGGCGAAAAGATAAACAGCCCCATACGCTTTATGGGCGTTCCCAAGACTATTGACAACGACCTCGCCATAACCGACCACACACCCGGCTACGGCAGTGCGGCAAAATACATAGCTTCCACCACCAAGGAAATCATCCGCGACGGCCTCGTATACGACTATCCCGTCGTATCTATAATAGAGGTAATGGGCCGCAACGCGGGCTGGCTTACGGCTGCCGCCGCGCTCGCAAAGGGGGAGGACTGCGAGGGCGTTGACCTCATCTATCTTCCCGAGCGCGTGTTCGACCTCGATAAATTCCTCGCAAAGGTAGGCGAGCTCTACAAACAGAAACGCTCGGTGGTAATCGCCGTGTCCGAGGGCGTAAAAATCGCCGACGGCAGGTATGTGTGCGAGCTTGCCGACCACGTGGACTACGTGGACGCGTTCGGACACAAACAGCTTGCGGGCACCGCGCGCTTCCTCGCCGCGAAGGTGGCGGAAAAGTACGGCGTAAAGACGAGGGCGATAGAGCTTTCGTCGTTGCAGCGCTGCGCATCTCACATAACCTCGCGCATAGACGTTACCGAGGCGTTCAACGCGGGCGGCGCGGCCGTAAAGGCTGCGTTCGAGGGAATGAGCGGACAGGTAATCACCTTGAAGCGCGTATCGGAAGACCCGTATATGTGCGTGACCGAACCTGCCGACGTTCACTTCATAGCCAACGTTGAAAAGAAAGTGCCCGACGAGTGGATAGCCGAAGACGGCACCTACGTAAAAGAGGCGCTCGTTCACTATATCCGTCCGCTCATTCAGGCAGAAATCGCGCCGCTGTGGGTAGACGGACTTCCCCGCCATCTCATTTTGAAGCAGTCTTTGAAGTGAGGGCCGTGCGCCGTCCGCGGCGCATAAAGTTACGAAAGTTTTTCTTCGTGCGTCCGCAATCGGGCATAATCTGTTCCTGTCCGGCATCGGTTACGCGCGGAGCGTTCTCCTTTTTAATAATAATGATTGTGCCCTGCGCCGCGGCTTAAAAAGCTGCGGCGCAGGGCCGTTTCTGCTTCTGCCGTTTATACTCCCGCCGCGTCATTTCCTCCGTTTTATGCGGCCCGATATTGCCTCGTGCCTTGCTATCACCTCCGCAAGCACGTTGGCGTTCCCGTCGCCTTCGCCGTTGCCGCCGTCCGTTTCAAAGTTTTCGCGTGGCTTGTTTTCGTCGGCGGTATTCGGGGCGGCGGCGCCGTCGGTGTCGTCTGCTTTTGTGCCGTTTGCACTGCCAAGCGCCCGCAGAACGTCAAAAAAAGAAAATTTCTCCGTAGGTTTGCTCTCCTTTTATCAAATTTTCATTAAATACAACTTGTTTTTAATTGCTTAAACCTCTGTTTTAGTATATAATTAAAACTGCTGTATTTACTGATAACCGTTTTATTTATTATTATTAAGTACGGCAACCGACTGATTACAGTATTGGGGTAAAAAATGCGTAAAAACGTAAAAAGGGCGCTTGCTTGCGCCGCCGCGGCAGTACTTGCCGGCGGTCTTACTTTTGCCGCAGCGTGCAGCGGCAACTATTACAGTGCTACTCCCCTCGACGGCAGCTATGAATACGACGAAGTCGTATCCAACGGCGGCTTTGCGGTACAGGCAGGGGACTGGGTTTATTTCATCAACGGCGTAGAGAGCAACACGGCAGACAGCAACTCTTACGGCGACGTCGTAAAGGGTTCGCTCGTGCGCATCTCGCTCGAAAATCTCGCCGCGGGCAACTATTCCGATGTGCAGACGGTGGTTCCCCTCATAATGTATTCCGGCGACTACGACGCGGGTATATACATCTACGGCGACTACGTGTATTACAGCACGCCCTCCACGGCAAGGGATTCGAGCGGCGAAGTTCTGAATACCCGCCTGGAATTCAAGAGCACCAAGCTCGACGGCACCGAGACGATGACCGACTATTACTTCCAGTCTGAAAACACAGACTTGGATTACCGCTTTATGGAAGTGGACGGCACCGTCTATCTCGTATATGCAACGTCTGAAATTCTCTACGGCACAGAATCCCGAACGAATATCCATTCGGTAAATCTTAAAACCCGCACAGATACTCTGCTTGCATACGACGTAGACAGCTATGCCTTCGACAGTCTGAATACAGACAGCCAGTATGTTTACTATACAATGGGCGTAACATACAACCTGGGCACGGACAACGCTTCCGATGCGGACTATAACCAGGTATACCGCGTGCGTGCAGACGCCAAGGCGGAGTACGCTCCCCGCGAATATAACTTCGACTACGTTGAAGATTTCGACGCGGAAGAGGACCCTCTGTACGTCAACCTCGGCGAGTTCGTGTTCGACGGCAGGGGCGTGTTCAGCGGAATGACGCAGTTCAACTACGGTTACAGAGCCGATTCCGACAGCGATACCTCTTCCGACGACGCCAACACCCTTTCGGGCTACACGTACGAGATTGTATCCTACGAAGACGGCAAGCTCTATTATACCCGCACAAATTCGGGTGACAGCGCCCAGATGCTTCTGTACGTTAAAGACAGTGAAATGGACGAAGACGGTGATGGTAAAATAGACAAAAGCTGGAACCCCGTAACGGGCAACCCTTCGGCTCCCGCTTACGGCGGCAAGTCGCTTTTGTATGCGGCTTCCAACGTTTCGGGCTATAATTTCGTAACGAATGCCGACGGCGTACCCACGGGCGTCATCTATACCGAGGGCATAACCAACGGCTACGCGCTTATGAGCGCAACGTTCTCGGGCGGCGCGCTCACCGATATATTCCCTATGGCCACCGCTTCCGACGAGATAAACATTCTCACCACTTCGGAAGAGACGGTAAACGACACGGCTTATACCTTCCTGTATTACAGCGTATCGGGCGAGGGCAACGAATATTCAATTCACCGCATAGCGCTCGGCGGAACGGACAGCGATTATAACGAGCTGCCTTCCTTCTCCGAAACCGAGGCGATGAGCAACTACGACGATACAAAGATACTCGATTTGGACGTCGTATCCACGTGGTATATGCCCGAGATTCTCGGCGGTCACATCTTCTTTGCAACTGCCACCACCGATATGACCGACTATGACTATATAATGGCGTTCGACCTTCGCGACGAGGGCGTTACTACCGCGACCAACGTCACGATGTCTAACGACGATATAGAGGCTCTCAACGACCTTTACGACAGCGTAATCGGCGACGAAGAGGGCAACGAGGGCATAATCGCCTCCATAGACGAAGAAGATTTCCAGAACCTTCCCAACGCTCTCCGCTTTGCGTTCTATGCAGGCGCAAGCCAGGTAAACCGCGTTGACGAGCTGATTGCCGACTGGGTTGACGAAGGCGAGGACGAGGAGTACCTCTTCTCGGTAGAGTCCGCAGAGATGTATAAGGACTTTATAAACGCGACGGGTACCTATGCAGACCTTGCGGAAGAGGGCACCAGAAAGGTGAACGGGGCTGACCTTCACCCCAACACGCGCGACTACTTCTATTGCCTTGTAGGCGTGATGACCGAAGACGACGCCGAAAATTATATCGAGGACCTCGCCGGCGACTATCTGCCTGCCGCTCCCACCACGGAAGAGGGCTGGTTTGAATCGCTCTCCACCGGTGCGAAAGTCGGCTTCATAATCGGCGTGTGCGCGGGCGGCATAATAATAATCGCCGCGGCAGTGCTCATACCCGTGCTCGTCATCCGCAAAAAGAAGAAGACGCTTCCTCAGTATAACAAGAAGCGCATCAAAGTGGACACCACCGACGACAGGGATATCGACGTATACGCAAGCGACGAACCTCAGGACGGCGATTCTGAAAACAAATAAGTGTTTAAACCATAGCAAGAAGCGGGGCAATCGCCCCGCTTCTTTTTTACGGTCTTTGCCGCGACTTTTGCAAAAACGTGCTTACGCCCGGGCGATAGTCGCCCGCCCTCAATGTCATTGACGCGATTGCGCTTACAGCGAACAATCGCTATTCCGTCGCTTCGCTCCTTACGAGCGAGCGCTAACGAGTGGAGAAATCTCGTAACAACAGTCACTATTCTGCATAAAAAAGCGGCTTCGGCGGCAAAATTATTGTGATTTTTGAGCGGGAAAAATATGGCGCCCGTGCGGTATGGCAAAAATGACATTTTTTTAACAAAATAATTTGATTTTTATTTGTTAAAACGGTTTACAAATAAAGCAAATGCTAATATAATGTTACCATTGATTAGGGTTAGCCGGATGTTGATAGCTTTTAACACTCGGCTTATGGGAAAAGAGGGATTTTTTCCCGCCTGTATTCTTTTTAGATACGGAGAAAATCTGAATATGATTAAGTATGTAAAATGCCCCAGGTGCGAACTCAACTACATCGACCCTGAAAAACAGGAGTACTGCGACGTCTGCATAGCCGAAATGAAGGGCAACAAATTGCAGTTTGCCGATTTCGACGAAGACTTTGACGACGAAAACGCAGAAAAGACGGAAATCTGCCCCGTGTGCGGCGTGAATACTATGCGCTACGGCGAAAAGATGTGCGACGCCTGCAAACAGGCCAGCCAGTACGAGGACGACCAGGACGTAGATATGGACACCGACGAGGAGTGGAAGAACTACCTCGAAGACGACGAAGACCTCACCATCGACGACGAAACTCTCGAAGAGGAGCTTTCGGAAGAGCTCGACGACGAGTATGACGATGAAGAGAGCGAAGAACATTACGACGAAGACGACCCTCTTTCAGACTTCGACGACGACTTCTCCGACGATGAAGACGATGATGAGGACGATGACGACGAAGACGACGAGGACGATGACGACCTGTTCTGATAGCGCCTTTTTCAAAGCTGCATAATTTTGCCTGTTTCGGGCAATAATAGCAGTATATGATAAAACCAACAACAAGCGTTTCGCAGGTGAAGCGCGCCGTAGAGGGGTGCTATTTAAAGCCCGTCACGGTAAAGCTCAACCTCGGCAGGAACAAATTCGTCACTTTTCCCGCCACCGTAAACGGCGTATATCCGTCGCTGTTCACGGTCAGCCCTGACGACAAAAATTTTTTGGGCAAAACGGCCTATTCATACTCCGAACTGCTCTGCGGCAGGGTAAAACTTAAAGCAAGGTAACCGTAAAATTATTTTGGGGGCGCCGGTCATTCTTTCGGGTTTGCTTCGCAGCTTAACGAAGACGGAATGCTTATAGGCATTGACCAGGACGAAGATGCCATTGCCGCTTCGCAGAAACGCCTGGCGCCGTGCAAATGTAAAATTGCTACGGTTAAAAGTAATTTTAAGGATTTTGACACAGTGCTGGATGGTTTAGGCGTTGAAAAGATTGACGGTATCTTTTTTGACCTTGGCGTTTCAAGTTATCAGCTGGATACGCCGGAACGCGGTTTTTCGTATATGCACGACGGGCCGCTTGATATGCGCATGGATAAAAGCGCGAAGCTGAGCGCGGAATATATTGTAAATAATTATTCTGAAAGCGAGCTTGCTGATGTTATTCACCGTTACGGTGAGGAGCGCTGGAGCAAACGCATAGCTGCTTTTATTGCGGCAGAGCGCAAAAACAAACATATTTCCACCACTTTTGAACTGGTGGAAATTATAAAAAAAGCTATACCCAAAGGTGCCAGAATGGATGGGCCGCACCCGGCAAAAAGAACTTTTCAGGCACTGAGGATTGAAGTTAACAACGAGCTCGGCATACTGCAAAAAACAATGGAAAATGCTGTGGCAAGGCTTAAAACAGGCGGAAGGATTGGCGTAATAACCTTTCATTCGCTGGAAGACAGAATTGTAAAACAAACTTTTGCAGCGCTTGCCAAAGGCTGCATTTGCCCGCCGCAGGTTCCGGTATGTGTGTGCGGCAGAAAACCGCAGCTGAAAAAAGTGGGGAATATTGTGCCGCCGGCGGAAGAAGTTGAAGAAAATCCGCGTGCGCGCAGTGCAAGGCTTAGGTTTGCCGAGAAATGCTGATAAATATTGATGGAGGAAAACGCTATGTTAGCCAGAAAGTATGATGAATATGCATGGGAATTGGAAGAACAACAAGAAAATACTGTACGGCAGACAGCGTATGTAAAAAGGCCCAAACAGCGCAATTTAAAACTTATGCGCCGCCGTATTGCTGTGGTGGCAGGAATTTTGCTGGCTACTTATTTTGCATGCGTTGTACGCAGCGAATGCCTTATTTCCAAAAGCAATGAGCTTGTAGCTTTAAAACAGCAGGAAGCGGCTTTGATGCTGGAAAACAGCGAAGAACGCATTGTTGTTGAGCAGCTTAAGGGGCCTGAAAGAATTACCTCTATTGCAGAAAAGCAGCTTGGCATGCAGGTAGCGCGCAACAATATTTATGTTAAAGCAGACAAAGGTAAAATTGCTTATGACGGTTATGCTTATGCAAAGTAAAAAACATAGCCTTCTTAAGCAAGATATGGTATAATAATATAAAATTTTATGGGAGGCAGCCTGAGTGTATTAAGGCTGCCGTTTCACTTTTGGAGGTATCCGGATGGAAAAGAATTTACAGGATTTGCTGAAGCTGCTGCCGGACGCAGAAGTTACCGGCGCGGCAGGCAAAACCATTACTGATATAACTGCCGATTCCCGCGTTGTTGTGCCGGGAAGTTTATTTATCTGCCTGAAAGGCGCAACCGTTGACGGGCATAAATTTTTACAGCAGGCGCATGAAAAGGGCGCTGTGGCAGCCATTGTTGAAGATGCTGTTATATGCCCGGAAGGCATGACGCTGATTAAGGTAAACGATACCAGAAGGGCCATGGAGTTAGTGACCCCTTATTTTTTTGACTATCCCGGCAAAAAAATGCGCATGATTGGCGTTACCGGAACCAACGGCAAAACAACTACCACCAATATTATCAGGCTTATTCTGCGTAAGGCAGGATATAAGGTTGGTATGATTGGTACC
>URMT01000044.1 GCA_900549005.1 uncultured Eubacteriales bacterium
CGCTATGCAGCTTATTTTGTTTTGCGCCTCTTTATGCACACCTTTACGCAACACCCGTCTGATACGACGTTGCCGCAACATATGGTCTTTACTATGTAAAGTCCCCTGCCGCTTTCGGCAAATACGTCGGGCAGGGTTGCAGGCAGCTTGGTGCCGTCGGTATTTTCGGAAGACACCGAAATGGTTATGCTGTCGCCGCTGAGCGCGCCTTCAAAATTTGCAGACTCGCCGAGATGGCGCAAAACGTTGGTTATAAGTTCGCACGAAACAAGGCGGCAATCGAACACGTCGTCGTCAGAAACGTCGGAGCTGCGCAGGAACTGCAAAAACTGTTCCAGGCAGGCGTTCATATTCTTTAAATTGTCCACCTTAAAAGTAATCATTGCGACAATGCTTCCTTCAATTTATCCACTATTTTGCGCTCTGCGCGGGAAACGAACATCTGGCTTACGCCCAGAATTTTGCCGACTTCCGCCTGCGATTTGCCCTGCACGAACCTGAGCGCCACCACCTTCTGCTCGGTGGGGCTCAGCTTTTTAATCTCGTCCTGCAAGGACTGCGCGTCGTCGAATTTTTCAAACGAATCTACGGGGTCGGGTATTACGTCGTATAAAAGCCCGTCGCCGTCCTCGCTCTGCACGGTGCCGTCCAGGCTGAGCGGATGGCGGCTCTCCATCGCCTCCATCACGGCTTCTTCGCTCTCCCCGAGTTTTTCGGCGAGCTGTTTTACCGTAGGTTTAACGCCGTGTTCCTTGTAATATTCGTTGGTTTCGTTTTTGATTTTGGCGCCCAGCGTGTAGATGCGGCGCGGAAGGCGCACCGAGCGGGAATAATCGCGGAAGTAGTTCTTTATCATACCCGTAATCGTGGGAGTGACGTACGTTGTGAACTGGTTGCCGAGGTCGGGGTCGAACTTTTCCACGCCCAGAATGAGCGCTTCCGACGCGACCTGCAACAGGTCGTCGTACTCCACACCCCTGCCGGCAAACTTCTTCGCGAGTATTTCGGCTATGTACATATAATTTTCAACGAGCTTGTTGCGTATCTTTTTGTCGCCCGTTTTTCGGTACTCCTTAAAGAGCTCGTTTGCCTGTTCGTTAGTCATCATAATTCAAGGGTAACGCTGCTTATAACTCCGTCCTTTCTGTCTATGCCGCACTTTTCAACCAGCGCGCCTATGAGAGCCAGAGAAAGTTCGTTGTCAGCCTCGGCAGGCTGACCGCCTTCGCCTTTGAGCACGGCCTTTACTCCGCCGTCTGCGCTGAACGAAGCGCAAACGCTTTTAAAACCGCAGTTTTTGAGTATGAGCGCGCTTTCGGTAACGCACACCTTGAAATCTTCCGCCGCGTCAACGTCCTTTTCGGCAACAGAGCACAGTGCGCCCGCAACAAGGCGGAGCGCGGTGAAAAACTCGCTGTCGGCGAGGTCGAATTTAACCGATAAATCTTTCATCAGTCTATCTCCATAATGGTGTCGAGCGCGCATATCTGGAACAGTTTTTTGATTCTTGACTGCACGTTCCTCAAAATAAATTTATGCCCGTCCTCTTTGAGGTGTTTGAAAATCTTAACAAACGTGCCCAAAGTGGTGCTGTCTATGAACGTGAGGGCGGAACAATCGAAAATTATATCCTTTTTGTCGTGCGTGTAAATGGCCGTCACCTGCGCGTAGAAGTCGTCCACGGTGGCAGAGTCTATCTCCCCCGAAAGGGCGATGACGAGATTTGCGTCGGCAGAAATGAGTTTTACCTGTTGCATTGCTTGAAATCTCCTTAGAGTGTGGGACTTGCATCCCGCTTATCCGTATATCTATTTATAAACGCGCGCGCGCCCGTAAAAACATAATATGCAAAAAAAGTACTTCCGCGCGGCGCAAAAAGGCCGCAGGCTCGCCTTATGGTTGCATAAAAATATAAGTATTTGCATAAATATTCGCTGCGGCGCGGCAAAACGGATATTCATTTGACAAAGCGGGCAATTTATGGTATCATATCCTTAAATTACCGCAAATAAACGAAATGGAGCTATTATTTTGGATTTTAATGAAGCCAACCTCTTAGTCAAATATTCATACAAGATTTCCGAACTTGCAGAAAAGTCGGCCCTGTCCAACCGGATAGAGCCTGCGCTGTATGCAAAGTACGACGTGAAGCGCGGACTGAGGGAGAGCAACGGAAAGGGCGTGCTGTGCGGACTTACAGAAATTTCAGAAGTTACCTCGTGGAAGGAAGAAAACGGCAAGCGCACAGAGATACCGGGCATACTCCGCTACCAGGGATACGACGTAAAGGACATTGTTAAAAACTGCATAGCAGAAAACCGCTTCGGGTTTGAAGAGACGGTATACCTTCTGCTGTTCGGCAAACTGCCCACAAAGGCTGAATTTGACGAATTTTCTGAAATGCTGGCAGAGTTCAGGGTGCTGCCACGCAACTTCGTGCGCGACATTATTATGAAGTCGCCCTCGAAAGATATGATGAATATGCTGGCGCGCTGCGTTCTGAACCTTTACAGCTATGACCCCGACCCCGACAACGTGAGCATTTCGAACGTTTTAAGGCAGTGCATACAGCTTATTGCGCAGTTCCCTATGCTGGCGATATACTCTTACAGGGCATACCGCTATTACAACACGGCAGACGGTTCGCTTATAATACATAAGCCTAACCCCGAATATTCCACGGCGCAGAACATACTGCACATACTGCGAAAGGACAGCGAATTTACCGACCTCGAAGCGAAGGTTCTGGACATAGCCCTCATTCTGCACGCAGACCACGGCGGCGGCAACAACTCCACCTTCACCACGCACGTGGTAACATCTTCGGGAACGGACACATATTCTTCTATGGCGGCTTCTTTGGGCTCGCTCAAAGGTCCCAAGCACGGCGGCGCGAACATAAAGGTTATGCAGATGATGCAGAACATAAAAGAGAACGTGCCCGACTGGAAGGAAGCGACCATTACCGACTATATAGACAAGATTTTAAAGAAGGAAACGTTTGACCACGCGGGCCTTATTTACGGTATGGGCCACGCCGTGTACACCCTTTCCGACCCGAGGGCGGAGATACTTAAAATGTATGCCGAAAAGCTGGCCGTGGAAAAGGGCAGGGAAGAAGAATTCCACCTTTACGAAACGGTGGAAAATTCGGCGAAGAGGCTTATTAACGAACAGCACAAACTTTCGAAGCCCGTATGTGCGAACGTTGACCTGTATTCGGGGTTTGTATACTCGATGCTCAACCTTCCCACCGACCTGTATACGCCGCTGTTTGCAATATCGCGCGTGGGCGGTTGGAGCGCGCACCGTATGGAGGAACTTATAAACGGCAACCGCATTATAAGACCTTCGTACCACTGCGTGAAGCCCGACCTGGACTACATTCCTATGGACGAAAGAAAGTGAAGGCGCTTTATCCCGAACATATCATAAGCATATAAAGGTTATAAGCATATAAATGCGGCAGCCGCGCGGTATCGCGCGGTTGCCGCATTTTACTCTTCAATTTATTGTAAAACTTTAAGCACCGTTAAAACTCGCCGCGATGGGAGTTGAAAAAATCGAAGTAGGCGCGCACGTTTTTGAGCTCGGTCCACTTCTTTATGCTCACGGGGTCGTCGTCCAAATCGTATATGCGCGCGCCGCGCATAGAGAGCAGGAAGGGCGAGTGCGTGGCTATTATGAACTGGCAGCCGTAAAAGCGCGCGCTGTCAAAAAGAAAATCGCACAGTTTGAGCTGCATATCGGGCGCAAGGCTGTTTTCGGGCTCGTCTAAAAGGTACAGCCCGCCTTCTTTTATTCTGTCGGTAAAATAAAGGAAAGCGCTTTCGCCGTTGGACTGTTCGCGTATATTTTCGGCAAGGCGGCTCTTTACGTACTTCGACTGCGTCATTCTTCGGGCGTCGCACGCGTTTTTAAGCCTGTCGTAATCTTCGGTAGAGCGCACTCTGAACTTATCGTACTTTGCCCTCTGATACTCTTCAAAAAGCTCCTCCCTGCGCGCGTCCACGCCCTCGTTTACGGCGCGCACGTCGAGCATATAGGCAAATACGTCGTCGCTGGTTATAACGGCGCTTGCCGCAGGCCTGCCCTCCTTACCGTATGAACAGAATCTGAGATAGTCGCCGAAAAAGGACGAGCGGTTGTAAAGGCTTGCGCGCTCCGCGCCAATCTTTTCGGCAATGACGTTGAGCGCCGTGGTCTTGCCCGAGCCGTTGCCGCCGTAAAGAATGGTAACTTCGGTAAAGCTGAGTTCGGAAAGAGCGTGCCGCGAGAGCACGAAAAAGGGATACATCGTGTTGTAACACGTGCGCTTTACATCGTCAAGCCTGAATTTATACTCCTCATCCCACGAGGGAAAACGGAACGACGACAGATAAATCACTTTTTTATCTCCCGTAAAAGGCAATTGAGCCGCACATATGCCCCGATTACTGCGGGGTGAACGAACTTGTGAAGGTCTTTGAACTGAGGTAAGATAGCTCCCCCGAAAGTTCGAACGAGAGCTGTTTTGCAACCAGGCGCTGCCTGCGCGCGCCGTACTTTTTGTTGAGGACACTGTCGCCGTACTTTTCGTCGCCGAAAATCGGGCAGCCTATGTGCGCCATATGGGCGCGTATCTGGTGAGTCTTGCCCGTGTGCAGGGTAATTTCGGCAAGGGCGGCGTCGCCCTCCTCTTTGACCACCCTGTATTCCGTTACAATCTTTACAAAGCCCTTGCGGGGCGTATCGGATACCGTGACCGAGGCCTTTTTTGCGTCCTTTTTGAGGTACGCCGTAAGGCAGGCCTGTTTTTTGGTAAAATTGTTTCTGCACAGGGCGAGGTAGACCTTTTTTACCCGCCTTTCCTTAAAGGCACGCACAAGCTCCGCGGCGGCGCGCTCGTTTTTTGCATAAACTATCAGCCCCTCGGTGTTCCTGTCGAGGCGGTGCACGGCAAAGGCGGGGCCGAGGGCGCACAGCTCGCTCAAAAGTCCTTCGGCAGAAACACCCGAAAACTTGTCGCACACTATAATATTTTCGTCCTCGTAAACCACGGCGTGGCTGGGCTTTGCCTCCTGCGCGGGCGTGGTGTAATACACCACCTCGTCGCCGTCGCAAAGGGGCACGTTTTTGCCCGTGCGCACGCCGTTTACCTTTATGTCGCGCGCACGAAGAAGCGCCGCAAAGGCAAAGCTGCCCTGCGGGTACGTTTCGTCGGTAAACGACTGCAAATCGGTTGCGCGCGTGCAGATAAACTTTTTCATAGCGAGAACAGTAAGTGAACGGCGTAGCCGCTTAAAAAGGCAAAGATAAGCTGAACGCCGAAGAATTTTAAGGTAGTTTTCAACCCCACTTCCTTGCACGAGGCGGAAAAAGCCGAAACGCACGCGGGGCAGGTTAAAATGAATGCAGACGCGGCGAGTGCAGAGGCAATATCAAGCCCCGCTCCTTCGGGCATCAGCATATTTATGGTTGCGGCAACGTTTTCTTTGGCGGCAAAGCCCGATATCATCGCGTACGAAAGCCGCCAGTCGGAAAGACCCATCGGCGCAAAGAGCGGCGAAATTGCCCTGCTTATGTCTGCGAGCATACTGTTTTGCACCTCGCAGGGCGCAAGCGCGAAGGTGAAGTTAGAAAGCACCCAGCTTGCCACGCAGAACAGCATTACCGCCGTTGCCACCTTAATTATAAACCCTTTGAGGTAAAAACACAACTTTTTTATTACGGCCGCGGGTGCGGGCAGGGATATGGGCGCCACCTCGGAAAGGAGTTCCTCCTCCCTGCCCCGTATAAAAAAGCAGGCGGCAAAGGTTATGGCGACGCCCGCGAAGTAAAACGCCGATATCACGGGGAACGGGTTTTTGAACAGC
The DNA here is from genome assembly GCA_900549005.1 of uncultured Eubacteriales bacterium. Taxonomy (GTDB): domain Bacteria; phylum Bacillota; class Clostridia; order Christensenellales; family Borkfalkiaceae; genus Coproplasma; species Coproplasma stercorigallinarum. The sequence goes on from URMT01000044.1 coordinate 5,856, forward strand.
GGCGACAACAACGTTAAAAATACGGGCATCTTTGCGCCGCAGGGTATGTAGGCGAGCACGGCGACCGCGCGCCGCTGGGTGGCGGGCGACGTGAAGCCGCGCGTTGTGAGTATGGCGGCGGCCGTACAGCCGAAGCCCGATATCAGCGAAAACGCCGCCCTGCCCGAAAGTTTTACCTTTGCAAACAGCCCGTCGGTCACGAACGACAGCGCCGACATAACCCCGCTTTCGTCGAGCAGGGTCAGAAAGATATACAGTACCGCAAGCTGGGGTATGAACGAGAGCACGCCGCCCGCTCCGCCGATTATGCCGTCGCAGAGTAGCGAACGCACCTTGCCCTCGGGCAGAAGGTTTGCCGCCGCGCCGTACAGTTTTTCGGATATAAGTTCTTCGGTGAGCCCCTTCAAAAAGTCGCCCGGCATACCCGGGAAGAAGGCGAAAAAGAATGTTGCGAGTATTGCGAAGATGAAGAAAAACAGCGCGAAATATCTGTTGTAAAACAGGCGCTCGGCGCGCGTTAAAGCACAATTGCCACCGTAGTATGCCTCATCTAACGCCCGTTCAAAGTCCTGGCGTGGCACGCGGGCGGCCAAGGCCGAAGGTGCGTTTTTACTCTGTACAAAAGGCGTGTTTTTACCCTGCGCGGGGGCGCCCTTACTACTCTCAGCAGCGTCATCTCTACCCTCGGCAGGCGCTTTCTTACCCTCAACGCGGGTGCCCCTGCCCTCATCTTTGCCGCGCAAAAAATTCTGCTTTGAATCTGTTATGCGGAAAAGTTCGGCTTTGAGCTCCTTTAAACTGTCCGTGACGGGCACGCCCAGAAGGCGGGAAAGCGCAAAAAAATCTATGCGCCCGCCACGCCTTTTGAGCTGTTTCAGCTTGGTGACGTACACCACCACGTTCTTGTTGATTGCAATTATGGCACGGGTGAGCGTGATGGAGTTTGCAAGCGTCAGCGCGTCCACCACGTTGATTACGGCGTCGGCGGCGCGTATTTCAGCGGCGGCAGAGTCCTCCTCCATAGAATAGCTGTTGAAGGAATACATTCCCGGGACGTCGGCAAAGACGATGCCGCCCACCGCCTTGTATGCGGGGCGGGTGGTTACGCCGTGCCAGTTGCCCGTTGTAAGTCGGCTTTTTGTGAGCGCGTTGAACAGTGTGGTTTTGCCCGCATTGGGGTTGCCTGCAAGCACCACCCTTACGGGGCGACCCCCCTCCCCCTCAATAGGAGCGGCTGTTTTGGCTTTGCCTTTAAAAATTCGGTCGCCGCTTATATGGCGGCGCTTTTTTGAAAGGCCCGTCACGTCTCCACCTCGATTTGGCTTGCAAGCGAGCGGCGGGCGGCAAGCCTGACCGACCCGCACGCAAGTAGTACGCTGCTTTTTAAAAGTGAATAGCCGAGCACGGTGACCACCCTTCCGTCGGTAAAGCCGAGCGAGCGCAACCTTTCTGCCGCGCCGCCGCTTGCTGCTATTCTTTTTATCTTTGCACTTTTCCCTGCTTCGATATCCCACACGGTCATATTATTATATTATTAAGGCCGCCATTACATTATGAAAGCCGCCGCGGAGCATAGCACTCCGCGGCGGCATTGTTTTTTTAATTATTCGGTTAGTTGCGGCATATTGCCGCTCCAATTTGAAATTTACTTACGGCAGATGGCGATTGTTACCTTTTCGCCGTTGATGTTCTGCTCCTTTGCAAAGGCGCCTTCGGGGGCAGCGCCTTCCGTTACGCTGTCTGCAAGCACGTCCTTTGCAAAGCCTGCGCGGGCGAATACCTTTGCCGCCACGCCTTCGGCCCTGTACCACACCGATATTCTGTCGGTAACTTCAAAGTCTGCCTCTTTGCGCATATTCTGTATCTTGGAAACTATTTCGCGCTCCACTCCCTCTTCGATGAGTTCTTCGGTGAGGGCGGTGGAGAGGGCGACGGTAACGCCCTTATCGGACTGCGCAACGAAGCCTTCGGCGCTTTCGGTGAGCACCTGCAAATTTTCGAGTTTGAGGCTTACGTCAAGATTATCCAGCCTGTATTCGCCTTCTGAACGTATTTTTGAGAGTACTTCCGCCGCGTTGCAGTTTGCCAGAAACTGCGATATTGCGCCCAGCTTTTTGCCGTACTTGGGGCCGAGCGTTTTGAGCTGGGGCTTCAACTTATACTTTATATAAACGCTGGCATCGTCGGCGACGGTCATCTTTTTGACGTTGAGCTCTTCGAGCACGATTGCCCTCTCTTCTTCCGAAAGGTTTAAAGGCTTATCCGATACCACCACCATCTCGGCAAGGGGCTGGCGGTTTTTGAGGTTGCCCGCGTTGCGCGCAGACCTGCCGTTTACCACTATGCCCATAACCCCCTCCATTCCGCGCTCCAACTCGCCGTCGATTAAACTTTCGTCGGCCTCGGGGAAGGAGCAAAGGTGCACGGATACGGGCGCGTCTTTATAGAACGCGGGCACGAGGTTGGAATACATCATCTCGGCGACGAACGGCGTGTAGGGTGCGGTGACCTTTGCAAGCGTGACGAGCACGGTGTAGAGCGTGGTGTATGCCGCCGCCTTGTCTTCCGTCATATCGCTGCCCCAATAGCGTTCGCGGCAGCGGCGCACGTACCAGTTGGACAGCACGTCGGCAAAGTCCTGAATGGCGCGCGAGCTTTCGGTGATTTCGTAGCGGGCGAGGTGTTCGTCCACCAGCTTTACAAGGCTGTTGAGTTTGGAGAGTATCCACCTGTCCATAAGCGACAGCTTGCAGTCCTTCAAGTTGAACTTTGAAGGGTCGTACTTATCAATCTCGGCATACAGCGTGAAAAACGCATACGTATTCCACAGCGTGCCGAGGTATTTGCGCTGCGCTTCTGACACGGCCTCTTCATAGAACCTCGAAGGCAGCCAAGGGGCTGACGAGGTATAGAAGTACCAGCGCACAGCGTCGGAGCCCTGCTTATCGAGCACCGTCCAGGGGTCAACAACGTTGCCCTTGTGCTTAGACATCTTTATGCCGTTTTTATCGTTTACGTGGCCCAAAACTATGCAGTTTTTGAAGGGCGCCACGCCGAAGAGTATGGTGTTTATTACGAGCAGGGTATAGAACCAGCCGCGAGTCTGGTCAACCGCCTCGGATATGAAGTCGGCGGGGAAGGTCTCTTTGAAGAGGTCGGCGTTTTCGAACGGGTAGTGATACTGTGCGAAGGGCATCGAGCCTGAATCGAACCAGCAGTCGATTACCTCGGGAGTGCGCTTACATTTCCCGCCGCACCTGGGGCAGGTGCAGGTGAGGTTGTCGAGGTAGGGGCGGTGCAGTTCAATATCCTGATTTTCGGGTATGCCGCACTTTTCTTTGAGCTCCTTTTTAGAGCCGATAACCTCTATTTCGCCGCAGTCGGGGCAGACCCATACGGGCAGGGGCGTGCCCCAATACCTGTCGCGCGAGAGGCCCCAGTCTATCACGTTGTCGAGGAAGTTGCCCATTCTGCCCTCTTTTATCGTTTCGGGCATCCAGTTTACCGAGCGGTTTGCCGCCTTTATATCCTCTTTTACCTTGGTGACTTCGATAAACCAGCTCGAACGGGCGTAATACAGAAGGGGCGTGTCGCAGCGCCAGCAATGGGGATAGTCGTGCTCGAAGGGCACTACCTTGAAGAGGCTGCCATTTTTTTCGAGCATCTCGATTATCACCTTGTCGGCCTTCTTTGCGAACAGGCCGCACAACGCGGGGAAGCGCTCGTCGAAGCAGCCGCGCTCGTTTACAAGCTGAACCACGGGAAGGCCGTAACGCTTGCCCACCTTGTAGTCGTCCTCGCCGAAGGCGGGCGCAATGTGAACGACGCCCGTGCCGTCGCCCATAGTTACGTAGGTATCGCACACGACAAAGTGAGATTTTACCTGCGCGCTCGCGGGGGAAATGCGCTTTACCTCTGCCGTGGTCTCGGCAAAGAGGGGTTCGTATTCCAGACCCTCCCACTCTTTTCCGGGCTTTTCGGCAACTACCGTATAATCTTCAAAGAACTTATCGCAGAGCGCCTTGGCGAGGATATACCTCACCCCTTCGCTCTCGATTTCAACGTAGGGCTCGTCGGGGTTGACGCACAGCGCGACGTTGGAGGGAAGAGTCCAGGGCGTGGTCGTCCAGGCGAGAATATAGCGGTTTTCTTCGCCCTTTACCTTGAAGCGGGCGACTACCGAATTTTCCTTTACCAGCTTATAGCCCTGCGCAACCTCGTGCGAGGAGAGCGCCGTGCCGCAGCGGGGGCAATAGGGCACGATTTTGTGGCCCTTGTATAAAAGGCCCTTTTCGTGCATAGTTTTGAGCGCCCACCACTCCGATTCGATATAGTTATCGTCGTAAGTTACGTAGGGGTTCTCCATATCCGCCCAGTAGCCTACGCGTTCAGACATTCTTTCCCACTCGCCCTTATACTTCCAGACAGACTGCTTGCACTGTTTGATGAAGGGCTCTATGCCGTACTTTTCGATGTCCTGCTTACCGTCCATACCGAGCATCTTTTCCACTTCGAGCTCGACGGGAAGTCCGTGCGTATCCCAGCCCGCCTTCCTTAAAACGTGCTTACCCTTCATCGTCTGGTAGCGGGGAATGAGGTCCTTCATTACCCTGGTTAAGATATGACCGATGTGCGGCTTGCCGTTGGCAGTAGGGGGGCCGTCGTAAAAGGAAAATTCCTCGGCGCCTTCGTGGTTTTTTACCGACTTTTTAAAGACGTCGTTCTTCTTCCAGAATTCGATTACTTCCTTCTCCCTTTCGGGGAAGTTGAGGGTTGTATCTACCTTCTTATACATAAAAATACTCCTTGCGGCGGTATGTTGTTTTTCTGCGGCAATGCGCGGCAAAAAAATAAGCGCCCGTTATTTCGGACACCGAAAACGAGTGCTTGTAAACCACCAAAACAAACTGATATTTGCCATAACTTGTAACGGGTTATGAATCCGTATTTTCTTACGCGGCAGGGCCTTTGCGCGCACATTATGCGCCGCTTTTGAGCGCCATTCTGCGCCGCCCGCTTTGGGAAAATAAGCTGGGAGGTGATATCCTTTAAGTTCCCCTGCCTTCTTACACCGGCCGAAAGCTCTCTTTGAGGGGTTGAAATAGAGGCGTTGTCCTCCGTCGTCGCCTTTGATATTAAGTTTTACGCTATTATTATACAAAACGCGCGCGCGAAAGTAAAGCAATTTTTGTATTCTTATTCCAAAGAGCCTTTACCTGCGCCACGAACAAGGCACAGGCCCGTTTTTTGCGCGGCAAAAGTATTGCACGAAAGATTGAACGGGCGATTACTTTAAGGGTATTGCCGCGGCGGCGTTTATATCGAGCGGAGAAAAATTGCCCGCCATATATTGGTTCAGGCCTTCGGAAGCTATCATTGCGGCGTTGTCGGTGCAATACTTATTTTCGGGCAAAACAAGCTCTATGCCCGCGCTTTTGCAGGCCGCGGACAGCGTTTTGCGCAGATAGTCGTTGGCGATTACCCCGCCGCCCGCCGTTACCATCTTTACGTTGTAGCGAAGCGCATACTCCACCGTCTTTTTTACGAGCGGGTCGATTGCGGCGCACTGGAAAGACGCGGCCACGTCGGCGGCGTTGAACGCTTCGCCGCGCTGGGCGGCGTTGTGGCAGTAGTTGATTACCGCCGTCTTTAACCCGCTGTAAGAAAAGCGGAGCGAGGGCGAATTTTTAACCAGCGCCGACGGGAACTTTATTACAGAACTTCCGCCCTCGGCAAGCCTTTGCACCGAGGGGCCGCCGGGATACGGAAGCCCCAAAACGCGGGCGCACTTATCGAAGGCCTCGCCCGCGGCGTCGTCGGAGGTGCCCCCCAAAACCTCAAACTTCGTATAAGACGAGGTATAGAGTATTGCCGTGTGCCCGCCGCTTGCGAGCAGGGTAATAAACGGCGGCTTTAAGTCGGGTTTATCCAGATAGGCGGCGGATATGTGGCCGCGAATGTGGTTTACGGCGATAAACGGCACGTTTAAAGAATAGGCGAACGCCTTGGCAAAAGATAGCCCCACAAGCAGGGCGCCCAGAAGCCCCGCGCCGTAAGTAGCCGCAACGCAGTCTATATCGCGCGGCTGCAACCCTGCGTCTTGCAGGGCGAGGCGGCAGACCTCGTCCACGGCCTCGGTGTGCATACGCGAGGCAATTTCGGGCACAACGCCGCCGTATTTGGCCTGTTCTGCCGCAGACGAGATTATGCGGTTGGAAAGTATTTTTCTCCCCCGCAGAACGGCGCACGCCGTTTCGTCGCAGCTCGACTCTATGCCAAGAATTACGGGCTCGGCCTTTATTTTGAACTTTGAAATATCGTACATAAGCAAAAACTTAAAAGCGGCGCATAGCGCGCCGCCGTATGTATAATTTTATTCAGGCGGGAAAACAGCACACAAAAACAGGCGCGCAAAACGCAAGCTATACTGTAAGAGAATAAAACGAACCAGCCTTTAAACGCGTCTTTTGCGAGCCTTGGCGTTCATCCT
>URMT01000045.1 GCA_900549005.1 uncultured Eubacteriales bacterium
CGCGCTTACCCCTTTCGTATTTAAATTTTCTCCTTATAATTTACATAAATATGGCGATAAAAAAATCACTCGGCGCCATATATTGCGGCAAAACAATATGTGCGCCGAAGGAAAGAGCGCACATACCGTTTCTACCGAGGCTTTCCGCCGTAAAAAACAGTACGAATGCTTTAAAATCAGAGGAATACTATGCGCAATGTTTTTATCCGCGCAGATAAACGCGGCAGGGTTCATACGGAGAAAAGCCGAAAAATTTTTTTATATTTTTTGCTCGCTCCGCAGAACGCGTTTGCCGTGCGGAGAGGGCGCAGATTTTTCTGAAACGGCGCAGGCACATTGCTGTCCCTGCGCCGCCTTTCAGGGATTAAAAAAGCATCACGTTCAGTTCTGCCTTTTTTCGGTTGGAAAAAGTTAAACTTGAATGCCATATACACCGAATAACACAAGTCTGTTAGAAGATACTGTAAATACTACCACATCACCCGCATTAAGTTCAATTGTTTCAGTGTAAGCTATATTACTTGATTTATTTCCTGTCGTGGTACTCGTTTGCTGTGCACCATCGTTTATCGTCCACTGCAAATTGCCGCCTTTTGACTGGTCGCCTTTGCCAAAATCGCCATTACAACTTGTATAATACAACGTAATTGAACAATTTAGTTTTGCCGAGATAGTGATTGTCCTTCCGCCGCCACCAGGTAACAAGCCATTAACATACACACGACCAGACCCATCGTTTGCAGTAGCCTGTGAGAAGTTTGCTGTTACTGTTGCACTTCCGTTGCCAGATAATTGCACGGTATACAAATTATTATCTTCTATTGTAACGGGCGCTGTTGGTTTAGCGCTGGGCTTATACCCAATTTCAAGGTCGTCAACATTAAATTCTTCGGAAAGCAATGCCCCAGCTTCAACGGTAATTGTGACTGTTGCAATCTTATCGCCGTCTACTGTTACCACCGTTACAACAGTTTCGCCTGCGCTGAGTGCTGTTACAACACCGTTTTCGTCAACAGTTGCAACTTCCTCTTTTGAAGAATACCAAACCACGTTTACGTTTGTGGCATTTTCAGGAGTTATAACCGCATCAAGGTCTACTTTACCTGTTGCCGCGTCATTAACTTTCAGAGCAATCTTACCGTCTGTTATTGCAGTATCGTCAGCCCTGACTATGCTTACGCCCGTCACTGCAACGGTGTCGCCTTCGGTTACGGGTACCCACGCTTCGGCATAGGTCACTTTGCCGTTGGTTGTGCCGAATATGGTTGCAAAATCCGCATACTTTGCCGCTTCCTCAACAGTTATAACCGTGCAGGTGTTTTCAAGCGAAGCAGTTATCGCGCCGTCGCCCGTGTTGTTGTATTCAAGCAGGTATTCGGCAACGGGTTCGGCATTCATCTTGCCGTAGCGGTCGTTCTTGTTGTCCTTTGCAGGGGTAACGCCGTCAACATCGAGCGTTGCCTCGCCATACGCTTCTTTGGAGTACGCTTTGGAGATGGTGCTGTTCATCACCATCATCTTCATTTCGCTGCCCCAGCCGCGGGCAAGCGATACGGTGCCGTCAGTTACCAGTGAATCTGCCGTAAATGTGCAGTCGTCGAATATGTAGCCGTAAGCTATGGCGTCAATGTCCGCACCCTCATCAAAGCCCTTGGTAGCCACAACATAACCACCGTTCTTTTTATCGCCTGAACCAATTGTCATCAGTGTTGTATTTTTGAAGTATGCGGTTGCATTGTAGCCGAATACGTAGTCAGTTCTGCCCTCTATGTAGCAGTTTTCATAATACTGTCTGCCCGTCATTGCGTACAGCGTATCGTGATACGACGAGAAGCGAACATTGATAAACTTAGACATATCGGCCTGAACGAGAGCCGCAACAGCCTGGGTATCGCTGTACAGTTCTTTCGACTCTTCGTACTCTGCATTTGTATTCCAATCGTTCTGGAATGTTATATTTTCCGCATAGAAGCCCGTAGCGCTTTCGCGTATGGAGATAGTTGCGGAGCCGTCGGTAGAATAGCCTACCTTGCCGCTGGGGTCAAGGGCACCTGCAATGGCATTATAATGTATAACGACTTTATCGGCCGTATCGCCTTTGCCTATTATGCTGACGTTGGGAAGGCTGACTTCTATCTTTTCGAAATAATCACCGGCCGCAACATTTATAACTTTCGTCGCCGAGGAAGGAACGCCCGTAATTTCAAGATATTTGAGGGCGTCGTTTATGCTTGTGAAGGTAACGCTGGTGCCGTTTACGGCAACTTCACCTGCCGCGTCAACGTTTACGGTATATGTGCCCTTGGGCTGGGTGAACACGTTTTTAACAACGTTAATTTCGTAAGTTTCGGCGGGAGCTGTACCTCTTTCGGCATTAAGCGTTACGGTAACAGTCTGCTTGCCTTCTTCCGCAAGAGAAGGAGTGCTTACCTTGTAATAATCATCAAGTGCAAGGTTGAATCTTACGCCATCGGTGCTGTTGGGAAGATAACCTATGCCCTGTACTGCGAGATTGGCCGAATTGAATTCGCCGCCCACAAGGAACACTTTCTGCAAATTCTGCGTCACGCGCTTGTCGCTGAGCGTGTAATCAAAAAGTTCAAGCTCCTTTATTTCATACACATTTACTTCATACGTATCAGTGAGCGCTGCTGTTGCGCCTGCGGGGGTATAACTTACGGTTATAGTGTAAGTGCCCGCAACGGCGGGATTATAATCCGTAGATATTACGTCGTACTGCGTAACAGAATCCCTTCTTCCGTTTTCATAAACGAGCGTTACATTAAGGCCTGCGCTTGAAAATTCATCGTTCATTATAAACGCAGTCTGTCCGCCGCTCACTTCTATGCTTGCAGGGTCAGAGGCTTCAAGATATTCCGATATCTTCAAACCTGCTATACGCACGGAAGCGCCCGTTTCGATTCTGTACTCTCCTGCGGGAATATTCTCCCAATTTACAGTTACATAGGAATCAGTAGAACCTTCCGGAAGAACTGTTTCTGCCGCATATCCTTCCACAGCAACCCAATTTTCGCCGACTTTATTATACAGGGTTGCCATATTTGTTTTTGCACTTGAACTTGCACTGAGCGCATAGAACGAAATTTTATTATCTGACCCGCTGAGGTCAAATTCAAATCCGCGGCTACCGCCTGTATTTAACACGCCGCCAAGGCCTTTGAACGAGCTGTGTTCTTTTACGAAATCTATCTTAGCATCAAATGTGAACTTGCCTACCGTTATAACTTCGGTAGTGTCGCTCGTCCCGTAGTTGTCAACTATATAATTGTAATCGAGCGCGCTGTCTACCCACTCGCGAACAACGGTCGGGTCTTCGGGCTCGGTCGCGGGATTTACGGTGACTGCGCAGGTCGCCGTCTTGCCGCCGTCGGCAGTGGTTACCGTTATGTTTGCGGTGCCTGCCGCTACCGCCGTCACCTTGCCGTTTGCGTCTACCGTGGCAACGCCCGTGTTGTCGGAAGCCCAAGTAACCGCCTTGTTTGTGGCGTTTTCGGGCGCTACGGTTGCAACGAGCGTCAAAGTCTGGTTTATATCGAGCGTGGCCGTGGTCTTATCCAGCGTTACGCCCGTCACCGACACAACTTCGGGCTCCGTTGAAGCGGCGGTTACCGTAACAGTGCAGGTTGCAGTCTTTTCGCCCGCCTTTGCGGTGATTGTTGCCGTGCCCGCTTTTATGCCGATTACTATGCCGGTCGAATCTACCGTGGCAACGGACCGGTCGCTCGTCGTCCACGTAACCGTTTTATCCGTCGCGTTGTCGGGAGTAACCGTAGCGGTGAGCGTGAGCGACTTGCCCGCTTCAACCGAGGCAGTCGTCTTATCGAGAGTTATACCAGCAACGGGGACAACTTCGGGGTCGGGGGTTTCGGTGCCCGTGCCCACTTCGTAGCCGCACACGTCGCACAGCCCGTCGGCATCGGCGTCTGCGTGAGCAACTACCTCACTCTTTCCGTTGCAAACTTCACATTCGTGCCAGTGACCGTTTTTATTGCCCGTCCAGAGCTCCGACCAGTCGTGTCCGAGGGCGGCTATAACAGTTTGCGACTGTGAAATCTCGTTTTTAGCTTCTGCGTCGGAAAAATACTTCTCGCAATCGTCGCAGAACCAATAGGCAATGTTGCCCGCTTCGGTACAGGTTGCCTCTTTGGCCGCAACAGGCGTAAGAGTGTGCGTGTGGCTGTCGGTGCAGGCCGACATTAAAGCCGAAAACGCCAGCGTTGCCGGCAGAATAGCCGCAATCAACGCTTTGAGTGGTCTTTTCATCTGTTCCTCCATATCATAAAAAATTTTTTATTAAGAAAGGTTTTTATAGTGTGCTGTGTACGGAAAAGTACACAGCACACAGGGGTATACCCCTTGCAAAAACCGCTTCTTTTAAATTGACAATTTTTATCACTGCGCAGGCGCCGCGCCGTCCGGACCTGAAACGGCCCGCAAAAGCGGCTTTTGCCCGCCGCCAGCGCAAAAAATGGCAGTTTACGGCGTTAAAACAGCCAATTTTTTGCCGTATACAAAAAAACTCCGCCTTATCTTCTGCGCGCGCCGCATTGCACATAAAAAATAGACGCAATGCTGATAAGACGGAATTGATACGTAATAACAAATTTTGCGCTATTATTACAATTATGATAGCACATATATTTTTAAAATGCAACACAAAATGAAAATCTTTAAAAAATAATTTTAATGATTTTTCACCTTGCGCAGAATTGCCGTTAAAAATTAACAAAATCGGCATCTGTCAGATGCCGATTGCGCGCCGCAGACATTTAACCGCACAAAAAAAATGCGCACAGCATATGCTGTGCGCAAATTTTTTTGTAACAGGGTGCCGCACTTAGGCTGCCCGAAAAGTAACTGCGGTGATAAACACGATTATCTCTTCGAGAACTGAGGCGCGCGGCGTGCCTTTTTAAGACCGTACTTCTTGCGCTCTTTGACGCGGGGGTCGCGCGTTAAGAAGCCTGCCTTTTTGAGGGCGGGACGGCTTTCGGGCTCTGCTTGAAGGAGAGCGCGGGATATACCGAGGCGGATAGCGCCTGCCTGGCCGGTGAGACCGCCGCCGTATACGTTTACATATACGTCGTACTTACCCTCTGCCGCAAGCAGCACAAGGGGCTGCATAACGTCGTAACGGAGCACGGACTGAGGGAAATAGTCTTCGAAAGACCTTTCGTTGATGACTATATTGCCGCTTCCTGCGGGAATGAGGCGTACGCGGGCGATTGCCTTCTTTCTTCTGCCCGTCCCCCAGAATTGAAGTTTCTTTTTTAAAGTTGCCTTTGCCATAAACTTTTTACCTCACATTCCTTAGAATAAATTCAGCACTTCGGGCTTCTGCGCCGCGTGGTTGTGTTCCGCACCCTTATACACGCGGAGCTTCTTTATCATATCCCTGCCGAGCGAATTTTTGGGAAGCATACCCCTTACCGCTTCGTATACGGCAAGGTCGCTCTTTTCGGCGAGCATCTTCTTGTAGGATACTTCCTTCAAGCCGCCGATATACCCGGTGTGATAACGATAAAATTTGTCTTCAAGTTTCTTGCCCGTAAGAACGACTTTATCGGAATTGATGACTATGACGAAATCGCCCGTGTCTACATTGGGCGTGAAAACGGGCTTGTTTTTGCCGCGAAGAACGGCGGCAACCTTAGACGCGAGCCTGCCGAGGGGCACGCCTGCGGCGTCTACAACGTACCATTTTCTTTCTACTGTCTGGGCGTTTGCCATGTAGGTTTTCATTGCTCTTAACTCCATATATAATGTATAAAAAACGTTTACCGATTGCGCGGTAAGGTATTGCCTTGTTGCAATGTAGGTTTATTTTATTATTTTATAAAATTTCTGTCAAGCTGTTTTGTGTTGCGTTTACAAAGTTTTTAAAAAATAATTTGCAATTTTTTCAAAACGGCAAAAAACGGGCGTTTTTGCGCCGTTTTTACCCGCTTTTGCTCATTTTTGCGCACAAAAACGGGAAGGCGCCCCACCGCAAGGCAGGCGACTGAGGCAGCGCCGCGGCGCGCAAATTCTTACAGTATCTTAAATACCTTTAAGCCGCCCTTCAAGGCCTTAAAAGGGCGCTCAGTCCTTCACCAGAACGGCCTTTATCCTCTTTATTCCCGCGGAAACGTTCTCCTGCTTGGCTATTTTGAAGGTGCCCAGAACGCCCGTGCGCTCCACGTGGGGGCCGCCGCAGATTTCCTTAGAAAAGTCGCCTATCGTATACGTCTTTACCATCTCGCCGTACTTACTATCGAAAAGGCCCGTGAAGCCCTCGTTTTTGGCCTCTTCAAAAGACATCTCCTTCATCACTACGGGCTCGTCCCTGGCTATTTCGCCGTTGACGAGGTCCTCTACCTTTCTGACCTCTTCGGGGGTCAGCTTGCGGGGGAAGTTGAAGTCGAAGCGAAGGCGCTCTTCGGTGATGTTGGAGCCCTTCTGGTTGACCTCTTCGCCGCACACGCGCTTTAACGCGGCGTGCAGAAGGTGGGTTGCCGTGTGGAGTTTGGTGGTCTCTTCCTTGTGGTCGGCAAGGCCGCAGGCAAACTTCTGCTCGCTGCCCGCGCGGGACTTTTCCTGGTGCTCGGCGTATGCCGCGCGGTAGCCCGCTTCGTCCACGGAAAGGCCCTTTTCGCGCGCCATCTCCATAGTTATCTCTACGGGGAAGCCGTAAGTATCGTACAGCCTGAACGCCGAGTGGCCGTCTATCATTCCGCCCGCGGGGAGCGCGGAGGCAACCTTTTCGAACTCCCTGATGCCCTGCTTCAAGGTTGCGGAGAACTTCTCTTCCTCCTTGTTCAACTCTTCGGCAATGCGCGAAGAGTTGCGGGTGAGTTCGGAATAGACATCCGCATACTTTTCTATTATGGTTTTTGAAACTTCGTTCAATGCGCCCTTGGGGAGGTTTATGTTCCTGCCGTAGCGCACGGCGCGGCGGATTACCCTGCGCAGAATGTAGCCCTGGTCGGTGTTGGAGGGCACTATTCCGTGGTCGTCGCCAAGCATAAAGGTGGCCGTGCGGACGTGGTCTAAAACTACGCGGAAGGCCTTGGTAACCTCCTCGCTCTCGCCGTACTTCCTGCCCGTCAGCTCTTCTATTTTGGCAATCGCCTTTTCGAATATATCCGTTTCGTATACGCTGTTTACGCCGTTCAGAATGCACAGGGTGCGTTCCAGCCCCATACCCGTATCTACGTTGCGCTGCTTCAACGGCTCGTACCTGCCTTCGGCAGTCTTGTTGTACTGCATAAACACGTCGTTCCAGATTTCGAGGAAGGTGCCCTTCTGCGCCTTGTCGAAGTCGTAGGGCCCGAGCTTGTCCGCATCTTCGTGGTTGCGTATTATGTGCATTTCGGTATCGGGTCCGCAGGGGCCTGTCGTGCCGGCGGGGCCCCACCAGTTGCCCGACTTGGGAAGGAAGAACACGTGTTCGGGCTTTATGCCGCACTTTATCCACAGGTTTGCGCTCTCTTCGTCCTTGGGGCAGTCGTCATCGCCCGCAAAGCAGGTGACTGCGATGTCGTCTACGGGTATGCCGAGATAGTCGGGCGAGGTTAAAAACTCGAACGACCAGGGTATCATCTGCTCCTTGAAGTAGTCGCCGAGCGACCAGTTGCCCAGCATTTCGAAGAAAGTGCAGTGCGAAGAGTCGCCCACTTCGTCGATGTCGCCCGTGCGCACGCACTTCTGCACGTCGGTGAGGCGGTTGCCCGCAGGGTGCCTTTCGCCCAGAAGGTAAGGCACGAGCGGGTGCATTCCCGCCGTGGTGAACAGCACCGTGGGGTCGTTTTCGGGAATGAGCGAAGCCGAAGGAATTACGGCGTGTCCCTTGGACTTGAAGAAATTGAGATACATCTCTCTCAAAGATTCGGAAGTAAGTTTTTTCATAATAAAACCTTTTATATATAAAATGATATAAAATTTTTCAGATAGAAAGTTGTTTTTCGAATAAGGATTTTACCATTAAATGTCATTTCGCGTGAGGCGGCAAAGCCGACGCTACTTTGCGGTGGGTTCCCTTCGGGAAACCGCAAACTAAGCGAATGTAATGAGCGCACGGAGAAATCTCGGCAATATTTTTACTTTGAGATTTCTCCGCTTCACTCACTTCGTTCGTTTCGGTCGTAAGGAGCGAAGCGACTTTAACTGCGATTATTTGCTTACTATTTCGTAGCCGTCTTTGCTGTCCTTTACCGCAAAGCCGAGCCTGTCGATTTCGGCGCGGAGTTCGTCGGCGCGAGCCCAGTTTTTGCTCTTTTTGGCCTGCCAGCGCTCTTCGGCGAGGGCCTTGACCTCTTCGGGAACTTCTACGGCGTTCTTTTTGGCGACTTCGGCAAAGTATTCGTCGCAGCTCTTTTTAAACAGTCCCAGAAGCGAGTAGGTTGCGCGCACCTGGCAGGCGTCTTCCGCCGCGGAGGCGTCGCCCGCCGCTACTTTCGCCGAGATGGATTTGAATATGCCGAACAGGTTTGAAAGGGCAAGCGCGGTGTTGAAGTCGTCGTCCATACAGTCGTCGAACGATTTATCTATTTCGGGGTTGCCCACACTCCCCTTGCCGAACTTGTCCTCTGCGGCTTTTAGCACCTTATAAAATTCCGTAAGGTGCCTTTCCGCCTCGGGGAAGAGGGTATCGGTTACGTTTATGTCGCCACGGTAGTTGGTCTGCAAAATGGCGAACTTTATCGCCTCGTTGGTGTACTTTTTTAAAAGGTCTTTCAAAAGCAGAGAGTTGCCCAGCGATTTAGACATCTTCTGCCCATTGACCTTGATGAGGCCGTTGTGAGTCCAGTACTTTGCAAAGCGCTTGCCCGTAAGGCTTTCGGTCTGCGCAATCTCGTTTTCGTGGTGGGGAAAAATGAGGTCCCTGCCGCCGCCGTGGATATCTATCTGGTCGCCGAATGCGGCGCGGTTCATAGCCGAGCACTCTATGTGCCAGCCCGGCCTGCCCTTGCCCCAGGGGGAATCCCAGCTTATTTCGCCCTCCTTTGCCGCCTTCCACAGCGCAAAGTCGGCGGGGTTCCTCTTCTCGTCGGCGTTTTCAACGCGCACGCCGTCGAGCATATCCTCGACAGAGCGGTTGGAAAGGCAGCCGTAGGCGGGGAAGCTGGACACGTCGAAATAGACGTTTCCGCTTGCCGCGGCGTAGGCGTGGCCGCCTTCTATCAGCTTTGTTATGAAGTCGATTATGTTGCCGATGTTTTTTGTGGCTTTAAGCCATACGTCGGGGTCGTCTACGCCGAACTCGCGCATTACCTTGTCGGTATCTTCAATCATCATCTCGGCGTACTTGTCGGCGGGGATGCCCGTCTCGTTGCTGCGCGCGATGATTTTATCGTCGACGTCGGTGTAGTTGCGCGCATACTTTACGTTATAGCCCTTCTTTTGAAGGTATTTGCGCATTATGTCGTAGATGAGCGCCTGAAAGCCGTGGCCTATGTGCGCCTCGCCCGATACCGTTATGCCGCAGGCATACATCTTTACTTTGCCCGCTTCGATGGGCTCGAACTCCTCTTTCTTTCTGGTAAGCGTATTGTAAATTCTCATAATAATTCCGTAATAATTCCGTAATAATTCCGTCGCCATAAAAAGGCGCTACGATTTCCTATATATTATATATTTATGTATACCGTTTTTCAAACGATTTTAGCCGCCGTTTGAAAATTAACTCAATTTATTTTATTGCCTTGCTGATTGCCCTCTGTCCCGTCGGCGCCAGCCGCGTTTTGTTCGGAAGCCGCTTTTGCAGGCTCTTTTCGCTGCCCGCAGCGTATGCGCTCGCCCTCGGCGCGTGCCTCCTTCAAAAACTCCTCCTCGGCGGGGGTGTAAAGGGGAATGGCGTCGGGGCCTACAATCTTCCTCAGCTCCTCTTCCAGCCTGATTACGCGCTCGCGCAGGCGGCAGATTTCCTTTGCGTAGGGGTCGGACTTCTCCTGGTAGAGGTCAACGCCCTCCTTGCTCCCGCCGATTCGCACCACGCGCGCGGGCACGCCCACCACCGTTGCGTGAGGGGGAACGTCCTTCAAAACCACGGCGCCCGCGCCCACCTTGGCGCAGTCGCCCACGGTTATGCCGCCCAGCACCTTGGCGCCCGCCGATATTACGCAGTTTTTGCCAATCGTGGGGTGACGCTTGCCCGTCTCTTTGCCCGTGCCGCCCAGAGTGCAGCCCTGATAAATTACCGTGCCTTCGCCCACTTCGGCAGTTTCGCCGATGACAACGCCCGCCCCGTGGTCGATGAACACGCCCGGGGCAATCTTTGCCGCGGGGTGAATTTCGATGCCCGTGAAAAATTTGGCGAGCTGGCTTATTATGCGGGCAATCAGCTTTAATTTTATGCGGTAGAAAAATGCCGCCGCCCTGTGCCACGAGAGCGCGTGCACACCCGAATAGGTGAGCCATATTTCAAACTTGCTTCTCGCCGCGGGATCGTTTGCCTTTGCGGCGTTTATATCAGCCCTCAGTCTTTTGAAAAACATCGTTTTTCTCCTATTAAAATATCGTTGGTTGCGGCATATGTGCGGGGCAATTGCTCAGCCGCCAGCAAATGTACATTAAAACGCCCCTGCCGCCGCAGGCGGCCTTTATACTGAAAAACGCCCCTGCATACTACCTGTAAATAGTATGCAGAGGCGCAATTTTTGTTGCACGGTTCCACTCTGCTTCCGCGGCGGTGCCGCGGCGCTTTTTGCCCTGTTACGGGAGCACCCGCGGGGACATTGCCTTCCCCTTCCTTGAACGCGCGGCGATGTTTTACCGCCTTTTGCGTTCAGACGGCGCACAGCCTGACTTTGCCCTGCGGGATTTTCAGCCCCTCCCGCTCTCTGTAAAGGCAGAGATATGCAGGTTTTTCCGTCTTGCGGATTTAAAGTTTGTTTAAGTATAATATATTTTTTCCCCGCGCGCAAGCGTTTGCCGCAAATTTGTGCACGCAGGCATACATTAAATATTTTTTGAGTCGAGCTTGAACACGTCGCGCGATTTGCCTATTACCAGAATATGGTCGTCGGCCTTGAAGCGGTAGTCGGGCATCGGCGTGGGGTCGAGTACTTCGTCGTTCTTTATTGCCACGATGTTTATCTTGTAGCGGCGGCGGATATCCAGCTCGGCTATCGACTTGCCCTCCCACGCCTTCAAAATGGGCACTTCGAAGATGGCGTAGCCGTCGGTGAGCTGTATGTAGTCGAAAATATTGTTTCCGCCCATACGCATAGCGAGCTTGTCTGTCGCATCGCCGTCGGCGTACACAATTTCGTCCGCACCGACTTTGCGCAAAAGGTCGCACTCTATTTCGCTGCGGGCGCGCGTTACCACATATTTTGCGCCCAGGCGCTTCAAGAGCATAGTCGTCACCATAGACGCTTCGAAGTCGTCGCCGAGGGTTACGCACACCACGTCGTACGAGGCGACGTCTATTTCGCGGAGCACGTCCTCGTTGGTGAAGTCGCCAATCTGCGCGTCTGCAAAGCGCGTGGCAAGCCTTTCGATGCTTGCAGGATTTCTGTCGAAAATGAGGACGTCGTGACCGAGGTCCTGCATCTTTTCGGCGAGGTGTGCGCCGAATTTACCTATACCTATTATTAAAACACTCTTTTTCATACAAAAAACCTCCTCACGAATTTTTCGCCCTGGCCGAGTGCGAAAAATTCCGTGATTTTGAGAAACCAAGGTCTCGCGCGGCGAGCGGTGTATAAACCGCCGCGCTCGGTCACCGCGCGGGCTTTGATTTGCCCTTGCTCATCTCACATTGCACAAACAGCGGGTGTCCGCTGTTTGAAGAACTGCAATGTTCGTCTCTGGCGGCATATTTAGGGGCCCACGATTATAGAAATGCCGCCATTCACTTCCGGTGAGCCTGCTTTCGCAGCAAATGCTGTCGCGCGTAAGCGGCGAACTAAATTCGCCTTGCGCACGTGATTTATTTTAAAATGAATTTTAAACTTCTTAAAAACCAATCAACACTTATAAATGCGAGCTTTTTCTACCCTACCTTTTATTCCTCCCCTAAGCAAGGGAAGGCTTTATTGCGGTTGAGATTTCTCGACTACGCTCGTAAGGAGCGAAGCGACGGAATAGCGATTGCTACCGTCAGGTCAATCGCGTCAATGATAATTATCATTTTGAAATAATCAATGTTTCAAGCAAGGTTTCCTTGCGCAGAAAGACCCAATTTGCGCATACCTGCGCCT
>URMT01000046.1 GCA_900549005.1 uncultured Eubacteriales bacterium
AATCGCTATTCCGTCGCTTCGCTCCTTACGACCGAAGCGGAGAAATCTCAACCGCAAATAAAGCCTTAAAAATTTATTATGAAAGAACTTTTAGCAACTGTAAAAGAGAATATTGAAATCGCCAAAGACATATGGTCTGTAACGCTCACTTTGCCCGAATCTGTCGGCAAAATCAAGGGCGGACAGTTTGCCAACCTCTCGGTGGGCGACTCGTCCTTTCCCCTGAAAAGGCCGCTCGGCATCTGCGCCACAGACGGCAACGACATAACGCTCTGCTACCAGCTCAAAGGCGACGGCACCCGCGCAATCTCGCAGGCCAAGGTCGGCGATAAACTCTCCGTACTTCTGCCGCTCGGCAACGGCTTCGACCTGGGCGACGCCAAAAAGATTGCCGTAATAGGCGGCGGCGTGGGCGTGTTCCCGCTCGCGGCGGTGGTGGACGAGTACGCGGGTGAAAGGCAGTTCACCTCTTACATAGGTTTCCGCGGCATAGAATACGCCTGCCTTACCAAAAGGTTTGAAAGGGCCGGCAAACTTATCGTATCTACCGACGACGGCAGTATGGGCTTTAAGGGTAATGCCGTTCAGACCTTCCTTTCTGACTACGAAGAGGGCAAGTTCGACCTTATAATCTCCTGCGGCCCGCCCGTAATGCTCCGCGCCCTCAAAACGGCGCTAAAAGAGCGCAAAATTCCCACTCGCTGCCTCGTATCGCTGGAAGAGCGTATGGGCTGCGGCATAGGCGCCTGCCTCGTGTGCGTGTGCAAAAAGACCGACGGTCACAACGCGCGCGTCTGCAAAGACGGCCCCGTGTTTGAAATAGGCGAGGTGGAGTTATGAGCAATCTTTCGGTAAAAATCTGCGGCGTAAACTTCAAAAACCCCGTAATCGCCGCAAGCGGCACCTTCGGCTTCGGCAGGGAGTATAACGAACTTTACGATATCTCCCTCGTCGGCGGCGTAAGCACCAAGGGCCTGACTATGGAGCCGCGCACGGGCAATCCCGTACCCAGAATAGCCGAAGGCAAATCGGTTATTTTAAACGCCGTAGGCCTCCAAAACCCGGGCGTGGAACAGTTTATAAAGGACGACCTCGACTGGCTCAAATCAAAGACCACCGTCGTCGCCAACGTGGCGGGCAGAACGCTCGAAGACTACGAAAATATCTGCGCGCGGCTCGACGGCCTCGCCGATATGATAGAACTCAACATCTCCTGCCCCAACGTGCGCGCCGGCGGTATGGCGCTCGGTATAAAGCCTGAGAACGTGGAGGAGGTTACAAGGCTGTGTAAGGCGCAGCTTAAAAAGACGCCGCTGATTGTAAAACTTTCGCCCAACGTAGAGAGCATTGCCGCAAACGCGCGCGCGGCCGAAAGAGGCGGCGCCGACTGCATATCGCTCATCAACACCCTCACGGGTATGGTGATAGACATCGAGCGGCGCAGGCCTGTAATCGCCAACAACACGGGCGGCGTTTCGGGCGCGGGCATAATGCCAATAGCCCTCAGAATGGTGTACGAGGCGGCCCACGCCGTAGAAATTCCCGTGATGGGAATGGGCGGCATAACCTGCGGCAAAGACGCAATAGCCTTTATGATGGCGGGCGCGCGCGCCGTACAGGTGGGCACGGCAAACTTTACAGACGGCTACGCCATTCCCCGCATCGTAAAGGAGATGGACGAGTGGCTTGAAAGTCACGGCATAGGCGACGTAAACGAAATAGTGGATACGTTAAAGCTCAACTAAGGAGATAAAAAATGGAACTTAACTACAAACAGCGCTTCATAAAGTTTATGGTAGAAAACGGCGTTTTAACGTTCGGCGAATTCACGCTCAAAAGCGGCAGAAAGGCGCCCTACTTCATAAACACGGGCAACTATAAGACGGGCGCCCAGCTTGCCCGCCTCGGCGAATACTACGCCGAATGTATCGTCGATAACGGCATCGAAGGCGAAACGCTCGTCGGCCCTGCCTAC
Organism: uncultured Eubacteriales bacterium; assembly: GCA_900549005.1. Lineage (GTDB taxonomy): Bacteria > Bacillota > Clostridia > Christensenellales > Borkfalkiaceae > Coproplasma > Coproplasma stercorigallinarum. The sequence continues at coordinate 1,976 of URMT01000046.1, forward strand.
AAGGGCATACCTCTCGCCGTCACCACGGCGGTGGCGCTCTGGAACAACCACGGCAAAGACCTCAACTACTGCTTCGACAGAAAAGAGGTGAAGGACCACGGCGAAGGCGGCCTGTTCGTCGGCAAACAGCTCAAAGACGGCGAAAAAGTCATTCTCGTGGAGGACGTAATGACCTCGGGCAAGGCACTCAGAGAGATGCTCCCCAAGCTCGAAGCGGCCGCAAAGGTAAACGTCACGGGTATGGTAATCAGCGTAGACAGGCAGGAAAAGGCACTGAACTCCGACCTCTCCGCCGTGCAGGAAGCGTATAAGGAATTCGGCATAAAGGTATATTCCATCGTCACGATGGAGGACATAATTTCCGCCATAGAAGAGGGGATAATCGAAGGCAGACAATACCTCGAAAAGATGAAGGAATACCGCGCCGTATACGGCGCTTAAAATGCCCCGTTTGCCGTGCGCAGCGTATAATCGGGCGGTTTTAATAGTACTATGTCACGCATAAAAGCCCGATTTTCGGCAATTTTTTGCCAAGAATCGGGCTTTTTGATATTTAAAAAAATAAACTCAAATTTTAAAAAGTGCCGAAATTGTAACCGCGTTCTTTGTAATATTCTATTATTTTCCTCGTCGCTTCGGGGGTGAAGGTCTTGTTCGTGGAGTCGTGCGATAACAGAACTATGTTGTTGCAGTCGGTGCTCGTCGCCACGGCGGAGTTATATAAACTTTGTGCGTCTGCCTGACCGTACTCCGCGTCGCGCGTGCTGGCGTTCCAGTCCACGTACCTCAGCCCGTGCGCGAGCACGGCTGAAATCAGCTCGTCCCTCAGTCCGTAAGAGCCGCCCGGGAAGCGGTAAACATCAGAGCGCCTGCCCGTAATTTTTTCTATTACGGCGTTGCATTTGTCTATATCCGCTATCAGCGCTTCGGGGGAGCTGTAAATGTCGCGGTAGTTGTGTGTGTAGGAGTGTACGGCCACTGTGTGCCCGCTCTGCGCTTCGCGCCTTATAAGGTAGTCGCGCTGCTCTGCCTGACGGCCTATAATAAAGAACGTGGCTTTCACGCCCTCTTCGTCAAGAACGTCGAGTATTTTGGGCGTAATTCTGTCGCTCGGCCCGTCGTCGAACGTAAGGTATACAGTCTTTTCGGCAGATTGCGAACTGTCTGTTTCGGCAAATGAAAATGCCGACCGCACGCCCGAACAGGCGTTTGCGATAACAAGCACGGCTATTGCTGCGGCAAGCATAGTGGCCGCTGCGGCAAAAAACTTTCTGTTCATATAATAATGTTGCGTAAAAATGCCGTAATTACAAGCGTAAAAAAAATTTTTCTTTGCGGCGAGTAAAATTTTTTATGGTGCGCATACTGTTTGTATCAATCAGGAGGTAATTTATATGAGATTGAACAGCGGCGATTACGCTCCCCGCAGCGGTTCTTACAAGGTAGTGGACGCTCAGGGCAAGACGGTGAACACCATTTATATCGCGGAGGGCGAAACTATGCCTCCCACGCAGACCAGCGGCTGCCACTATGAATTTGCCGGCGAGGAATAATCGGTTTTAAGATGAACGATGCGAAAGCGCATCGGGAAAGACAAAAGATTAAGGTATTATTGAGAATTGAGATATATGGCGCCGCCGCGCGGGAGTCCCTGCGCGGCGGCGCCTGCATTTTGCGCTCTTTTAAAGTTTTTCAATTTTTATTTGCGCGCCGCTGTTTGTATACTGCCGTTTGCGCGCCGCGCAGATTACCTTAATTCCACTTTCAGAACGGCAGAGGCGGTCGCCGAGGCGAGGTATCTAAGCTCCCTTGCAAACAATACGTCTCCGTAAAGGCAGTCGGCGGCAAGCGAGGTAAGCTCAACAAGATAAGGCGTAAAGCAATTGCTCCCGTTTTCCGCAAGCAGGTCGGCGGTGTCTCTGTATGTGTATCTAAGCCGCTCTTTTGCTTCCCCCTCGCCCAGCCGCAGGAATACTTCGGTGCAGCCCTGCACATCGGAACACAGCGAAATAAGGGTTTCCAGAACATACTTATATTGCTCGGCATTGCTTTCGGCGCCGTATGTTTCCAGGTAAAACCGCAGGCGTTCGGCGGAAAGAACGTAGCTTTCAGCCACAGTGGCGGAAAGGTAATCGCGCAGCGACTGCGCCTCGCCCGTAGTGCCGCATACCGTCGCCACGGCGTGGGCGCTTCCGCCGTAGTCAAGTTCAAACCCCGCCCAGCCCGCGTTTTGAAGAATACTGCACATCTCTTCGCTGCTTTGAGCGGCGGCGGGAGTACAGCAAACAAAATAAAATTTGGCCCTGATGCGTATGGCACTGTTTGCGCACGCAGAGAGCGCGACTGCGCATATGAATATAATGGCGGCAAGCAGAACGGTAAAAATTGCGGTGCGGCCTGTTTTTTTGCGTAAAAAATCGAGCATACCGTATTTTACTTGCGATACGCAAAAAATATGTTGCGCAATGCGCGGCAAATCGCTTGCAAAATTATTAAATTCTGTTATAATAGTTAAAGTCAGCGGAAGGTAAGCAGGCCATATGCCTTCTATCTGTAATTAAATAACAATGCTACTGTGGCTCAGCCGTAAGAAGCGGCTGATTCGTAGTAAGCAGGCCATATGCTTCCAATCTGTAAAGTGAATAGTAAATGCTACTGTGGCTCAGCCGGTAGAGCAGCTGATTCGTAATCAGCAGGTCACCAGTTCGAATCTGGTCAGTAGCTCCAAAAGCCAAAGGGGCGGACGATTGTCCGCCCCTTGGCTTTTGGAGCTACTCCCCAGCCGCTCGAAGTGGCTCGTTCGGACTTTGGCGCGCAAGCGCCAAGTCCTGCCAGGACGAACGAGGCTGGTTAAAAAAAATTTGAAAATTCTGTTGACAAAGCCAAATTTCTATGATATTATGCAATTACGAAATTTCGTAATTGCATAATAATGAGGTAAAACTATGGACAGAGATTTTGGTGCTGAGTTAGATGAAATTAAAGCGGAGCTTAAAAAGCTGAAAGAATTTTATATGCGTTCTTCTTCAAAGGCGGAGGAAGGCGGAAAGAATTGGAAAAGGGTTGAGCCTATAAGAAATATGCACCCCGACAGCCGCCTCAGCGGAATGATGACAGAAATGTGCACGCACGCCGAAGAGAGCGGGGCCTCAGGCCTTGTGACCTATATGGGTGTATTTTCGTCGGGCGGCAGGCAGGCAAACTGGATAAAAAACGAGGTAAACGCAGATGACCTTTTAAGGGCTGTGGAAGAGCGTACGCCTGAAAGGGTGCTGGCGTGCGTCGGCAGTAATGAAAGGTTGAACATCCTTATTGCATTGTTGAAAAAGCCGATGACGGTTGCGGAAATAGTGAAGAAATGCGGCTTTGGTTCAACAGGACAGGCTTATCATCATATGAAGCCGTTGCTGGCCGCAGGTATAATTGCGGAGGGGGAAGAGGGTGCAGGCAAAGGCGTGTATGTCGTCAGGTTCGATAAGGTGAGGGGAATAATAATGCTTCTTGCAGGCATTTGCGAACTTGCAACGGCGGAATAAAATTAGTAAGGTTCAATAAATCAAATAAGTAAACATAGGCAGAGGGGCAACGAATAAAATCGTTGCCCCTCTGTTTATATTGCTCAAAATTATATCATTTTAAGGCGTTTATACCACACATAGTACTTGATTTTATGCCGAATTGTCCAATTTGGGGCTAAATTCCATCATTTGCGGCTCTTGCCGTGAATGGCGACGCGCTCTATTTCTGCTGCGATTTTTTCGTTGCCGCGCGGGAAATTATAGCCCGAAAGCGCCCGCTTTATTTCTCTGTCATTCATCAGCGCAAAAATTTCGTCCTTCAATTTTTCGGGCGTAAGCTCGCGCTGGCGCAGAATTCTGCACAGTCCCGCCCCCGCAAAATATTGTGCGTTTTTAAGTTGGTCGCCGCGAGTGGCTCTGTTTTCGAGAGGTATGAACAGGGTAGGTATTCTGTTTGCCATCAGCTCGAAGGCGGAGTTTGAACCCGACCTTGCCACGGCGCAGTCGGCGCAGGCGTAAACGGCGCCCATATCGCGTTCAAATTCAATCTGCACGTATCCGTGTACGGCGCTTTCAATTTTGTTGCCCCTGCCGCAGATGTGCAGAACGTTGTATTCGGCGCAAATCTGCGGAATAACCTGCCTTAAAGCCGCGCTTATCGCGGCTGAGCCGCTTCCCCCGCCGAACACTATCACCGTAGGCCTCGCGTCCAGCCCGAATTTTTCCATTGCCCGCGCCCTGCCGCCCTTGCAGGCCTCCTTTCTGATGGGCGCGCCCGCATACCTTCCGCGTGCAAATTTTTCGGCAGTTTCGGGGAACGATGTCAGCGTCACCTCGGCAAAGCGCGAAATTATTTTGTTCGCAAGCCCCGGGGTGAAGTCTGATTCGTGTGCGATTACGGGTATTCCAAGTTTCTTTGCCGCCAGCGCGGGAGGGAGCGACACATACCCGCCCTTGCAGAACAGAACGCTCGGCTTCTCTTTCAAAAGTATGTCGCGCGCGCACGCAACGCTCTTTTTGAGCCTGAAAGGTATGGCAAGGTTTTCGCATATCTTTCCGCGCACGAATTTGGGCGCGGCAAACGTAAAAAATTTTATCCCCTCGCCGCGGCACAGCGCGCTCTCTATGCCGTCCGTGCCCATATATTCAACTTCGTACCTGCCTTGCAGGGCGCGCATTATGGCAAAGTTTGGCATCACGTGTCCGGCGCTTCCGCCGCCGCAGAACATAATCTTTTTCATAATATTAGTTTATTTGTTTTACGGCAATAATATGAAGGAGGCGGGCACTGAATTGCCCGCAAATTTATGCCCCGCGGCGCGCACTTGCATTTATTTAATGTTGACAGCCGCCGCACGCGGTGGTAAAATATAGTAGATATGGATGCCGTATACATTATAGCCATAACAATAAGCGCGATAATATTCGTGCTTTTAATAGCCTGTTTCTATGTGCTTGCCACCCGCCGCAAAGAGGAAGAGCGGCAGCACGCAGAGCTCGAAGCGGTGTATTCCGACCCCAAACTTGCTAAAATGGAGTACGACATCGCCTTTTACGACGACGATATAGTACGCCCCGCCGCGCATACCGAGGCAGACACCCAGGTGACTATCGACGAGGTTATCGCAGGGGCGGAAGTCCCCGCTCATACCGCCGAAGAGAGCGCTATATTCACCAAGGCAGACGACGGTATGGAAGAAATTTCCGGCCATTACGAACCGGAAGAGGGCGCCGACGATTGAGCGGCTTGCCCGATACTAAGCGGGCGGCTTACTTGATTTTGCTGCGCGGCGGCGCCTTATTTTGCATTAGCGGGGCGTCTTATTTTGCATTATTTGTATGGAATTTGAAATTTTAAACTGGGTACACGCCACTTTTCACCAGGCGGAGTGGCTCAACTACCTGATGAAGTATATATCCGCGCTTGCGGCGCACGGCGAAATAAGCATTGCCTGCTGCGTTGTTCTTTTAATTTTCAAAAAGACGCGCAGGTGCGGGTTTGCTTTGGCGGTTGCCCTCGTCCTCGACTTTGTCGTCGTAAACGTTGTTTTAAAGAACGTGATAGGCAGGGAGAGGCCGTGGACGCACGAAGAACTTTCGTGGGCGCCCGATTTTTATAATAGGTACGGCATAGAGCTTGCCACCGACTATTGTTTTCCCTCGGGTCACACGGCGGTAACTTTCTGCGCCGCGGCGGTGCTTTTGATTTATTACCGCGCCAAGGCGATACCCGCAGTATTCGTCGCGCTCCTCATCGGCCTGTCGCGCATATACCTCTGCGAGCACTTCGTGACGGACGTCGCCGCGGGAATGGTAATAGGTTCGCTGTGCGGCGCGCTGGGCTGGCTGCTTTACAGGCAGATAGAAAAGTTTGCCCTTTCGTGGTATAAAAATAACCGCTACCGCATAATGTCGCGTATGTTCATAACGCGCGTACCCAAAACTTACCGCAAAAAATCAAAATTTTTAAGCCTTTTTATCTGACTTGTCAATATTAAAAAACAGCGCCTGTCGGGCGCTGTTTTTTTGCATTGACTGAAAATGTAATTTTGACAGAAAGAAACTTTTCTATTCTGTCATTTCGAGCGGAGGCGTTAGCCGAAGTCGAGAAATCTCAAAGTAAAATATTGCGTAGATTGGTCTGTTTTCAGCTCTGAAATTTCATTATAAGCTGTCTGCCCATCAGCGGCAGCGATACGGTGAATTCTCCGTCCTCAATCTTTATCTTTTCCCTGAATTTTATCCCGAGCGCGCCCGCTTCGGCTGTAAATTCACCCGTCTTTTCGTCAAGGGTATAGCTGCATTCGTAAGAGTGCGCGCTTTCGCCCGTCTTTTTATATTCGAGCGCCATCTTCTCGGTGTCGAGTAGGGTGATGCGTATATAGGCGAACTCCTCCAAAAAGTCGTTTTCTCCCCAGCGGGCGTAAGTGCATTCGTATCTCGTCACGCAGGGGTGGGTAAGTTCTTTCAGCGAACTGTCGGCGCTGATGTTGCAGGCGCAAAGCAGTGCGCACAATGCGGCAACCGCACAAAAAGCGGCGTATCTTATTTTAACCATAATATAAGTATGCGCGGCACCCGGTTTTTTAAACGCCCCCGCGCTTTTTTGCGCTTTTATCCTGTTGCGGCAAAGAAAAAGCGGCGGAGGGACGCTCCGCCGCTAAGTATCTTATTTTGTCTGCCGCGCTTACAATGTGCCTGCGCTCAAATCTGGCGTCTGCCGCCATCGTAAGGCGTTTGGGCAAAACTTACGCCTTGCCTATGCAGCCGAAGATTTCCATCTTTTCTTTAACGGTATCTTTGATGGCCTGCGCGCCGGGTGCGAGCAGTTTTCTGGGGTCGAAGCCCTTGCCTACAAGGTCTTTGCCCTCTTCGATGTACTTTCTGGTAGCTTCCTGGAATGCAAGCTGGCATTCGGTGTTTACGTTGATTTTTGCAACGCCGAGCGAAATTGCTTTTTTAATCTGGTCGGTAGGAATACCCGTGCCGCCGTGAAGAACGAGGGGCATATCGCCAACCTTTTCTTTTACTGCCGCCAGCGTCTCGAAGGAAAGTCCGGGCCAGTTTGCGGGGTATTTGCCGTGAATGTTGCCTATGCCTGCGGCGAGCATCGTAACGCCCAGGTCTGCAATCTTCTTGCATTCGTCGGGGTCTGCACATTCGCCCTTGCCAATAACGCCGTCCTCTTCGCCGCCTATCGCGCCTACTTCCGCTTCAAGGCTCATTCCCTTTTCCGCGCATACTTTAACAAGCTCTTTGGTCTTTGCAATATTTTCTTCGATGGGGAAGTGCGAGCCGTCGAACATTATGGAAGAGAAACCCGCTTCTATGCACTTGTAGCAGCCTTCGTAGGTGCCGTGGTCGAGGTGAAGCGCAACGGGAACGGTGATGTTCATCTCTTCAATCATTGCCTTTACCATAGCGGCAACCGTCTTGAAGCCCGTCATATACTTGCCTGCGCCTTCCGAAACGCCTAAAATAACGGGCGCATTCAGCTCCTGCGCCGTGGCGAGTATCGATTTGGTCCATTCAAGGTTGTTGATGTTGAACTGACCAACCGCGTATTTGCCTTCTCTTGCCTTTTCAAGCATTTCTTTTGCCGAAACTAATCCCATATTAACCTCCGGAGATTTTGCGCCCGCCGTATGCGCGCGCTCTTTTTTACACAGATTATTATAATGCAAAGCGCAATAAATTTCAAGCGGGCGGCGCAACATTTCGCCTTCATTTTGAAATTTTTCTTCAAATGCACGCAAAATGCTTTTCTGCCGCGCGGCAATGGTATATAATTTGTGTCGTAAATAAATATTTTAAGGAGAAAATAATGCGCGACGAAAGATTGAACAAGCTCGCAGAAGGGCTTGTAAACTATTCAATTCACCTTCAAAAGGGCGAAAAGGTGTTCATCGAGGCCACCGACGTGCCCGAAGAGGTGGTGTGCGCCCTGCTCGAAAAGGTGTATGCCGCGGGCGGCGTACCCTATGTAAAGCTGTGCGCGAACAAGGTTCAGCGCGCCCTTTTAATGGGCGCGGGGGAGGAGAGCATCAAAAAGCTCGCCGACTACGAAAAGTATATAATGAGCGATATGGACGCCTACATCGGCGTGCGCGGGTTTAAAAACAACTTTGAACTTTCAGACGTCCCCGCCGAAACCACGGCAACCTATTCCCGCGAATTTTTCTATCCCGTTCACCACGAAATAAGGGTGAAAAAGACCAAGTGGGTAATTCTTCGCTTCCCCACCGACGGAATGAGCCAGCTTTCGGAAATGTCCACCGAAAAGTTCGAAGATTTCTTCTTCAACGTGTGCACGCTCGACTACGCAAAGATGTCGAAGGCGATGGACGCGCTCGTCGAACTTATGAACAGGACCGATAAGGTTCGCCTTGTTGCAAAGAACACCGACCTCACCTTCTCGATAAAGGGCATACCCGCCGTAAAATGTGCGGGCGGCTGCAACATACCCGACGGCGAGGTTTACACCGCACCCGTAAAGAACAGCGTGAACGGCGTAATCACCTATAACGCGCCCACGATGGAAGGGGGGAAGAAGTACGAAAACATCTCGCTCACCTTCAAAGACGGCAAAATAGTAAACGCCACCTGCGACGGCGACGACGAAGAGCTGAACAAAATTTTCGATACCGACGAAGGCGCCCGCTACGTGGGCGAGTTCGCAATCGGCGTGAACCCCTATATAAACAAGCCTATGCTCGACATTCTGTTCGACGAAAAGATTGCGGGCAGCATTCATTTCACGCCCGGCTGCTGCTACGACGACGCGTGGAACGGCAACCAGAGCGGCGTGCATTGGGACCTGGTGCTTATTATGACGCCCGAATACGGCGGCGGCGAAATCTGGTTCGACGACGTGCTGATAAGAAAGGACGGCAGGTTCACTCCGGACAGCTTAAAAGCGCTCAACCCCGAAAACCTCAAATAAACTGTTGACTTGAAAAAACTTATTTGATATAATATTATCGTATTGAGGACAGGCAGGCAAAAAACCCCAAAAAAGCCTTTCCTTTTAACACAGTCTTTCATTATTTTATTATTAAAATCGGAGGAATACAAAACTATGGCAAACGTAAAAGTTGCAATCAACGGCTTCGGTCGTATCGGTCGCCTTGCTTTCAGGCAGATGTTCGATGCAGAGGGCTACGAAATCGTCGCTATCAACGACCTCACCAGCCCCAAGATGCTCGCTCACCTTTTGAAGTACGATTCCGCTCAGGGCAGATATAAGTATGCCGACAGCGTAACCGCAGGCGAAGATTCCATCACCGTAAACGGCAAAACCATCAAAATCTACGCTGAAAAAGATGCTATCAACCTTCCCTGGAAGGCGCTCGATGTAGACGTAGTCCTTGAATGCACGGGCTTCTATACCTCCAAGGAAAAGGCTTCCGCTCACATCACCGCAGGCGCAAAGAAGTGCGTTATCTCTGCTCCCGCAGGCAACGACCTTCCCACCGTTGTATTCAGCGTAAACGAGAAGACCTTGAAGGCAACCGATACGGTTATATCCGCTGCAAGCTGCACCACCAACTGCCTTGCACCTATGGCAGATACCCTCAACAAGTTCGCTAAGATTAAAAAGGGTTATATGACCACCATCCACGCATACACCGGCGACCAGATGGTTCTCGACGGACCTCACCGCAAGGGCGATTTAAGGCGTGCAAGGGCTGCTGCCGTTAACATCGTTCCCAACTCCACGGGCGCTGCAAAGGCAATCGGCCTTGTTATCCCCGAACTCAACGGCGTGCTCGACGGCTGCGCACAGCGCGTACCCGTACCCACCGGTTCGCTTACCCAGCTCATCGCTATCTGCGAAGGCGAAGTAGACGCCAAGTCCGTTAACGCCGCTATGAAGGCTGCATCTTCCGCATCTTACGGCTACACCGAGGAAGAAATCGTATCTTCCGATATCGTAGGTATGACCTATGGTTCGCTGTTCGACGCAACCCAGACCAAGTGTATGCCTATGGGCGACGGCACGACCCTCGTTAAGGTTGTTGCTTGGTACGATAACGAAAATTCGTACACCTCGCAGATGGTTCGCACGATAAAGTATTTCGCCGAACTCAAATAATTGAAATAAAATATTGTTTTAAGGGGGCGCGCCCGTCTG
>URMT01000047.1 GCA_900549005.1 uncultured Eubacteriales bacterium
CATTTCTGCCCGCGGCTGCCTTTTACTGTTTTATACTATTATGTTTATAAGGCGCTTGGGAACGATGATAAATTTCTTTATCGCCTTGCCCGCAATCAGGGGCGCTATGTCGGCGTTGGCCTTGACCATAGCCTCTATTTCGGCATTCGGCATATCTACGGGAATGTTTATCCTTGCCTTGATTTTGCTGTTCACCTGAACGGCGTATTCAAAGGTATCCTCGCCGCACTTTGCCTCGTCGAACTCGGGCCACTTTTCGTAGGCGATGGTGTTTTCGTGCCCTAAAACGGTGTGCCATATCTCTTCGGTGAGGAAGGGGATTACGGGGTTTATCAGTTTGACAAAGCCTTCGGCATACTCCCCGGGGAAGGGCCTGCCCTCTCCGACTTCCTTGTATACTGCATTTATGAATACCATCATCTGCGAAATCGCGGTGTTGACCTTCATAGCCATATAGTCGTCGCCGACCTTCTTCACCGTCTGGTTATAAATCTTTTCGAGATTTGCGTTGGGCTCGTCCTTTATCGCGTCCATATCGAAGAACAGCCTGTGTATCCTGTCTATGAACTTCTTTACGCCCTCGATGTTGGCGGTGTTCCAGGGCTTGGTGTCGGCAACGGGGCCCATAAACATTTCATACATCCTCAGAACGTCGGCGCCGTAGTCGCGCACCACGTCGTTGGGGTTGATTACGTTGCCCTTGGACTTAGACATCTTTTCGCCGTCCTCGCCCAGAATCATACCCTGGTGGAAGAGTTTTTTGAAAGGTTCTTTATAGGGCACGTATCCCTTGTCGAAGAGGAAGTTGTTCCAGAAGCGGGAGTAGAGCAGATGCCCCACAAGATGCTCCTTGCCGCCGCAGTAAAAGTCTACGGGCATCCAGTGCTTCAAAAGGTCGTAGTCGGCAAACTTTTCGTCGTTGTGAGGGTCGCAGTAGCGGAGGAAGTACCACGAAGAACCCGCAGAACCGGGCATCGTGGCCGTCTCGCGCTTGCCCTTTACGCCGTCCACCGTAACGTTTACCCACTCGGTAGCGTTGTCTAAGGGCGCCTTGCCGCCGCGCGCCTTGTAATCTTTCATAAGGGGAAGGGTGAGGGGCAGTTCCTCGTCCTTCAAGGCCACGTCCCTGCCGTCTTCAAGGTGAACAACGGGCACGGGTTCGCCCCAGTAGCGCTGGCGCGCAAATATCCATTCGCGCAGCTTGTACGAAATTGTCTTTTTTCCGCACTTGTGCTCGGTCAGCCACTGTGCCATCTTGTCTATGGCGTCCTGCTTGTTGAGCCCGTTCAAAAAGCCTGAATTTATGTGCAGACCGTCGCCCGTAAAGGCCTCTTTTGAAATGTCGCCGCCTTCGAGCACCTGAATGATGGGTATGTCGAATTTTTTTGCAAACTCGTAGTCGCGCGTGTCGTGCGCGGGCACGGCCATAATTGCGCCCGTGCCGTAGGAGGTGAGCACATAGTCGCTTATCCACACGGGAATTTTTGCGCCGTTTACGGGGTTGATTGCATAAGCACCCGTGAAGGCGCCCGTCTTTTCCTTGTTGAGCTCCGTCCTTTCAAGTTCAGACTTGCTCGCGCACGCCTTTTTATAAGCCTCTACTTCGGCCTTTTTTTCGGGGGTGGTAATCTTGTCTACGAGCGCGTGCTCGGGCGCAAGCACGCAGTAAGTTGCGCCGAAGAGCGTGTCGGCGCGGGTGGTGAACACGGTAAACTTTTCGTCAGTGCCGTCTACGGCAAAGTCCACGTTTGCACCCACCGATTTGCCTATCCAGTTGCGCTGGGCCGTCTTCGAGGCTTCGGGCCAGTCAATCTCGTCCAGCCCTTCCAGAAGTCTTTCGGCATACTTGTTTATGTCGATTACCCACTGTTTCATATTTTTGCGCACCACGGGATATCCGCCGCGCTCGCTCTTGCCGTCTATTATTTCGTCGTTGGCAAGCACCGTTCCCAGCTCTTCGCACCAGTTTACGGGCACGTCGGCATAGCGCGCAAGCCCTGCCTCGTACAGCTGTTTGAATATCCACTGCGTCCACTTGTAGTACGAAGGGTCGCAGGTGGAAACGGTCTGCGTGTAGTCGTATGAAAGTCCCAGCATTTTGAGCTGAGAGGTGAACGTTTCGATGTTCTTCTGCGTGAAGTCTGCGGGGTTGTTGCCCGTCTTGATTGCATACTGCTCGGCGGGCAGGCCGAACGAATCGAACCCGATGGGGTGCAGAACGCTGTAGCCCTGCATTCTCTTCATTCGGGCGATTATGTCGGTGGCGGTGTAGCCCTCGGGGTGCCCTACGTGCAGTCCCGCGCCCGAGGGGTAGGGGAACATATCCAGAACGTAGTACTTGGGCTTGGAAAAGTCGTGCAGGTCGGTGTGGAAGGTGCCGTTCTTTTCCCAGTACTCAATCCATTTCTTTTCAACTTCGTTAAAATTGGTGTAAGCCATAAAATTACCTTAAAAATCTTTAATATTTCTTAACGCGTTCTATTATACATTGTTGAGCGCCGATTAGCAAATATTTTTGCGCGCAATAGTCCTTTAAAGTTGTTGACAAACGCGTAAAAAAATAATAATATAGAGTTACCGAACGCAAAGACAAGTACCGTCCGTTGCGCCTTTCAGAGAGCGGGGCCTTTGGCTGCAAGTTCCGCAGGCGGCACGGGTAGCGGGAAACCGCTTTATTCCCGTTCGGCGACAATATTGAAGCGGTCTTTAAGACAATTAAGGTGGAACCGCGCAAAAGCTCATTTTGCGTCCTTAAAACTTGTGTGTTTTAAGGACGCTTATTTTTTTATATCATCAAATTTTTTTCAGGAGAAAGAGTTATGAAAGTCTATCTTAAAAACGGCGACGAGCTTGCCGTTGAAGAGGGGGCAAAGTGCATCGATGCGGCGAAGGCGGTAAGCGATTCGCTTGCAAGGAATGCGGTGGCTGTAAAGCTCAACGGAAAACTTACAGACCTTTCCGCGCCCCTTTCGCAGGGCGACAAGGTCGAGTTTGTTACGCTCAAAGACAAGGAGGGGCTGGAAGTTTACCGCCACACCTGCGCGCACGTGCTTGCGCAGGCGGTTAAAACCATATTCCCCACCTGCAAGCTCGCAATAGGTCCCGTCATCGAAAACGGCTTTTATTACGACTTCGATTTCAACACGCCCATCACGCAGGAGGACTTTGAAAAGATTGAAGCCGAAATGCAGAAGATAATCAAGGCAAACACGCCCATAGAGCGCTTCGAACTTCCCCGCGCCGAGGCGGTAAAGCTGATGTCCGATTATAAGGAAAAGTATAAGGTAGAGCTTATAAACGACCTGCCCGAGGGGGAAAGGATATCCTTCTACAAACAGGGTTCGTTCACCGACCTCTGCCGCGGCCCTCACCTTCCCTCGACGGGCAAAATAAAGGCCTTCAAGCTGACTTCGCTTGCGGGCGCTTACTGGCGCGGCAACGAAAAGAACAAGATGCTCACCAGAATTTACGGCGTTGCGTTCGCCAAGAAAGACGAAATGCAGGCCTATTTCGAGATGCTCGAAGAGGCAAAAAAGCGCGACCATATCAAGCTGGGCAAAGAGCTTAAACTGTTCGCCCTTTTAAACGAGGGCAGGGGCTTCCCGTTCTTCCTTCCCAACGGAATGATGCTCAAAAACATTCTCACCAACTATTGGCGCGAACTTCACCGCAAGGAAGGGTATGTGGAAATTCAGACTCCCATAATCCTCACCCGCAGTCTTTGGGAAACTTCCGGCCATTGGGAGCACTACAAAGACAATATGTACACCACCAAGATAGACGGCGAGGACTGCGCAATCAAGCCTATGAACTGCCCCGGCGGAATGCTTGTTTATAAGCTCACGCCGCACAGCTACAAGGATTTGCCCATCAGAATGGGCGAAATGGGCCTTGTTCACCGCCACGAAAAGAGCGGCCAGCTCCACGGCCTGTTCCGCGTGCGCTGCTTCACTCAGGACGACGCGCATATCTTTATGCTCCCCGAACAGATAACCGAGGAGATAAAGGGGGTTGTAAGGCTCACCGATAAAATTTACAAGCAGTTCGGCTTCAAATACAAGGTCGAGCTCTCTACCCGCCCCGCAGACAGTATGGGCACCGAAAAGGAGTGGAACCAGGCTACCGACGCTCTTCGCGCTGCATTGGACGAACTCGGCTTCGAATACGAGATAAACGAGGGCGACGGCGCATTCTACGGCCCCAAAATCGACTTCCATTTGCAGGACAGCATAGGCAGGACCTGGCAGTGCGGCACCATTCAGCTCGACTTCCAGATGCCCCAGCGCTTCGAGCTGGAATACGTGGGCGAGGACGGCGAAAAGCACCGCCCCATAATGATTCACCGCGCAATCTTCGGCTCGATAGAGAGGTTCATAGGCATTCTCATCGAGCACTTTGCGGGCAAGTTCCCCATATGGCTCTCCCCCGTGCAGGTGAAGGTGCTCACCATAACCGACAGGACGAAGAAATACGCCGAATCGGTGTGCGATATGCTCAAAGAGCGCGGCATACGCGCCGAGCTTGACGCCCGCAACGAAAAGATTGGCTACAAAATCAGAGAGGCCAAGCTCGAAAAGGTTCCCTATGTGCTGGTCGTGGGCGACAAAGAGGCGGAAGACGGCACTGTGAACGTCAACAAGCGCGGCGTTGAGGAAAAGACCACCGTCAGGGCCGAAGACTTTGCAGAGCTCGTCGTTAGGGAAGACGCCGAAAAGGTGATTTTCTGATTGGCTGACGGAAATAAAATTTCTGCTTAAAAAGCGCTAAATAGTACCGAAAATTGCGGTTTTGCCTTAAAAATTGCCGTAAAACAAAAAAGTGTGTTTACTTTTAAGAAAAAATGCTTGACAAACTTTTTTGCATATTGTATTATTGACGGGTAAGCAAAGGCAGAACCTTTCGCCGCACAGAAGTTCGGTGTCGGCACATAATGATTTTAAGCGCCGCGCGCATACGCGCCGCATATTTACGTCATTATAACGGGTTGCTTTTGCAGCCCGTTTTTTTTTCGGGCAAATAAAATGAGAGGTAAAGAGTTATCAAAGATTCCTATTCTATCAACGAAGAAATCCGCGACAGGGAAGTAAGGGTAATAGCTTCCGACGGCAGTATGCTCGGCATTATGCCTGCTGCGCAGGCGCAGAGGCTGGCATACGACCAGGAGCTGGACCTTGTAAAAATCTCTCCCACGGCGAACCCGCCCGTATGCAAAATTATGGACTATTCCAAGTTCAAGTACGAGCAGGCCAAAAAGGATAAGGAAAACAGAAAGAACCAGGCCGTTATAGAGCTCAAAGAGATAAGGCTCTCTATGACGATAGACGTCGGCGACATCGCCGTAAAGACCAAGCAGTGCCTTAAATTTTTAGAGGCGGGCAACAAGGTTAAAGTGTCTATCCGTATGAAGGGCAGGGAAAATTCCCGTTCCTATCAGGGCGTAAAGGTAATGGAAAACTTCTTTGAAGGACTTGGCGGCAAGGCTGCAATGGATAAAAAGCCTACCACCGAGGGCAGGAACATCATAATGATGCTTTCCCCCGCCAAGGCTTGACGCACTCATTTTAAAATCGTAAAATTTTCATCGGAGGTCATAAATATGCCCAAGCAGAAATCACACAGCGGCACCAAAAAGCGTTTCTGGCTCACTTCTACCGGCAAGGTAAAAAGGGCGCACGGCGGCAAAAACCACAAGGCAGAAACCAAGAACAGAAAGAGAAAAAGAAATTTGCGCAAGAACACGTTAGTTTCTACCACGCAGGAATCCACCGTAAGGTCGATGATTCCCTACAAAGATTGAGGAGGTTAAAACCGTATGCGTATTAAAAGGTCAGTAAACGCGCTTAAAAAGCGCAGAAAGATATTCCGCCTTTCAAAGGGTTATTTCGGCAACAAGTCCAAGTCTTACAGGATAGCGCGCGAAGCGGTGATGAAGTCTTTGAACTATGCTTTCATCGGCCGCAAGCTCAAAAAGCGCGATATGCGCAGCCTGTGGATTGCCAGGATAAACGCCGCAGCAAGGGTGAACGGACTTTCCTATTCAAAATTTATGCACGGCCTGAAAGTTGCCGGCATCAATCTCAACAGAAAGGTTCTCGCAGACCTCGCCGTAAACGATGCAGCTGCTTTCGCAGCTCTCGCTGAAAAGGCCAAGGCTGCCGTTTAAGCGCCTTTCAACGCCAACAATTAAGCCTTGAAATACAGGCTTAATTTTTTGCTTTTTTATGATTATTCAATCGAGAACCAATCCGAAAGTAAAGGCGTTCGCCGCCCTGAAAGAAAAGAAGTTCAGGCGCGAGCGCGGCGAATATCTGGCCGAGGGCTATAAAATGGTTTCGGAGTGTATTGCGGCGGGCTGTGAAGTAACGGGCGTCGTCTGCACCGAAGATTATGCCGATGCGTTCAAAGACGCTCTCGTCGTTACGCGCGATGTCTTTGCATACATTTCGGACGAAAAGTCGCCGCAGGGCGTTATGGCTTCGGTAAAAATTCCCGCGGCCGCGCCCGTGCCGCCGCAGTCGAGCTGCATACTGTTAGACGGTTTGCAGGACCCGGGCAACGTGGGCACAATAATAAGGACGGCCAACGCCGCAGGCTACGGCGAAATTTATATGATAGGCTGTGCCGACCCGTTTTCGCCCAAGTGCGTGCGTGCAAGTATGAGCGGCGTGTTCTTCACGAAGATAATGCAGGGCTCTTACGACGAGGTGCTGCCTGCGATAGGCGGCACGCCCATAATCTGCGCCGATATGGACGGGGAGAGTGTGTATGACTTTATCCCCCCTGAAAAGTTCTGCCTCTGCATAGGCAGCGAAGGTTCGGGCGTGAGCGAAAGGATTCGAGGCGCCGCCGCATATACGGTGAAAATACCTATGCGCCCCGCTTGCGAAAGTCTCAACGCGGCAGTTTCGGCAGGTATCTTGATGTATCTTTTAAAGGCGGACTTTTCCGCGCACAAACTAATAAAGTGAGGTAACAAATATGTCAGGTCATTCCAAATGGCACAATATACAGGCTAAAAAGGGCAAGACCGACGCCGCGCGCGGTGCCATATTCACCAAACTGGGAAGGGAGATTGCCGTTGCGGCAAAGGGTAACCCCAACCCCGACACCAACAGCAAGCTCGCCGACGCCATTGCAAAGGCAAAGGCCGCCAATATGCCCAACGACACCATCAAGCGTTCGATTGCGCGTGCGGCAGGCGAGATGGGCGACAAGGAATATAAGGAGCTTACCTACGAAGGCTATGGCGTGGGCGGTTCGGCGGTAATCATAACCACACTTACCGACAACGTAAACAGGACTGCGGGCGACGTATCGTCCACAATGTCCAAGTGCGGCGGCCAGATGGGCAAGCCCGGCTGCGTTTCGTATATGTTCGACGAAAAGGGCTACCTTGCGGTTGAGCGCACGCCCGCCCTCGACGACGACACGATGATGGAATATTGCCTTGAAGCAGGCGCCGACGACTATACCGCGGAGGACGATGCGTACGAAGTATACTGTGCTCCCGAAAACTTCTCTGCCGTGCGTTCGTACCTTGAAGGCAAGGGCGTGAACTTCTTTGAAGCGGCCGTAAAGAAGATACCGCAGAACTACATCACGCTCGACGCCGAAAAGCAGGCCACCTTTGTAAAGATGCTCGATAAGCTCAACGAGCTCGACGACGTGCAGGAAGTATTCCACAACGTTGAACTGCCCGAAGAGGATGAAGAGTAAATTTATATTTGACGTAAAAAACCGCGCAGTGTTGCGCGGTTTTTTTATTTTGCGGTAGTACAAAAATTTTTTTGTGTGTGCGTGTATAAAGCGCGCGCCTTTGCAGAAAATAATAGTACAAGCGGCGACGCTTTGAATATAGTCTGTTTTAAAGCGTTTCCGCTTTAAATTAAAACTTTGAATGTTTTTGCAGAGTGCATTACTTCAAATATTGCAGATTGTTTTTGCTTAAATTTTAAGTGTAAATTATTTTGCGGTTTCGTTTTTAATTCAGGCGCGGGGAAGCGTTTTCTTTTAAGAGAACGCTTCCCTATGTATTTTATCGGGCTTTTGCGTATAAAATATACTATGCGCAAATTAACAAGATTCATTTTTGCCTGCCTTTGCGTATGCGCGGTTGCGGGCGGGTGTGTGGCTGCCTTCGTTAATTATGCCGACGGCGAGGAAGACGACGCGTTGCAGGTGCTTACGCTGTGGCAGATAGACAGCTTTGAGGGTGGCAGGGGTTCGCGCGCAGAATATTTAAGGTCGCTTGCTCAGGATTTTGCAAAGTCGGCAAACGTTTATATAGAGGTGACGGCGCTCTCCTCAGACGCGGCTCGCACCAACATCTCCGCGGGCGTGGTGCCCGACATAATATCTTACGGCGCGGGCTTTTACGGCATAGAGAGCCTTGTTTCAGAGGGGTACGGCAAAGCGTGGTGCAGGGGAGCTTACTGCCTTATCGCTCTGAGCGGTACAGATTTTTCTGCTGTTTCAGCCGCTAACACCGTGATAAACGAGGGAAAGGATAACCTTGTTTCTGCCGCAGCGCTTTTTTCAGGGTTGCAAGGCGCCGATTACGCCGCCCCTACGTCGGCATATGTCAGTCTGATTTCGGGAGAGTATGAATTTCTTCTGGGTACGCAGAGGGACGTGATAAGGTTGCAGACACGCGGCGAGAGCTTCGAAGTAAAGCCGCTGACTGAGTTCAACGACCTGTATCAGTACATCTCTGTGCTTACCCGCGACGGGGAAAAAGCGGCTGTCGCCGAAGAGTATATAAACTATGTGCTGTCGCACGGCGAAAGCCTTACAAGGATAGGTATGCTCTGCGACTGTGAAACTTTGTATTCAGATGAAATGCACGCTCTCGAAGGCGTTGATTTCAGTTATACCATACCTGCGGTTGCAAGCTCGGGCGCTGTTGACGAGATAAAAAAGGCCGCGCGTTCGGGCGACATAAATCTGTTGAAAAGTTTACTTAAACCATTGTAAAAATCCAAAAAAAATGTTATTATATAGGGGTAGAAAATATTGCAGGGTGAAAACAACGGCTCTTTGCCATCAGGTGTGCCCGTAAGATATAATTTCAGCTTTGCCGCGAACACGACTTACGGTTGCGGAGGCATTGCGAAAGCCGCTCTCTGTCCGCGCAGCGAAAAGGAGGGGGCTTTGGCTTTTTCCCGTCTTTTAAAAAGCGGCAAAAGGTTTTGTGTGCTGGGCGGCGGCTCAAATGTTCTTGCGCAGGACGGTTTTTACGACGGCTACGTTTTATCAACTTCGCGCATAAAGTCGCTGTCTGCCCGTGTATTGGGCGAAGACGTTGCCTTAAATGTTTCGTGCGGGGTAAAGGTGGCGGAAGTTCTTGCCTTTTGCCTTAAAGAGGGTTACTCCGGTCTTGAATTTCTTGCGGGGATTCCCGCAAGTATGGGCGGCGTATTATATATGAATGCAGGCGCGGGCGGAGAATATATCGAAAGCCGTGTTCTTTCAGTAAGGCTGTCAGACGGCGAAAAAGTCAGGGTTTTATCCCGTGAAGAATGTAATTTTACATATAAGCATAGTACTATGCGTGATATAAACTGCCTTATTTTGGGTGCTGAGCTGGCTTTAAAGCGCACATCCGCCAAAAATGTGGCGGCAAACATAAAAAAGCGCCTTTCAGAGCGCGGAGTACTGCCGCGCGGAAAAAGCTGCGGCTGTGTGTTTGAAAATTATTGCGGCGTGAGCGCGGGCAGGCTGATAGAGGACGCAGGACTGAAAGGCGCGCATATGGGAAGCGCGTTCATAAGCGAAAAACACGCGAATTTTATCATAAACGAGGGCAAAGCGTCTTCCGACGTCTATGCGCTCATTCAGCAGGCAAAGAGCGAAGTTTACAACAAATTCGGCATAACTTTGCGTGAGGAAGTTTGTTACATCGGAGATTTTGAATGATTTTAACGGGCGATTATCATACGCACACGCCGTACTCTCACGGCAAAAACACCGTACTCGAAAATGCCGAGGCGGCAAAAAAACTCGGGCTGAAAGCGGTGGGCATAACAGACCACGGATTCAACCACATAATATTCGGTTTAAGGCGCAGGAAGCTCGCCGCACTGCGCGCGGAGTGTACCGCGGCGCAGGAAAAGACGGGCGTCAAAGTGCTTATGGGAATGGAGAGCAACCTCACTTCGCTGAGCGGCGATACCGATATGAAGGAGAGCGACCTTGCCTTCTTCGACCTGTATCTCTGCGGAATTCACGAGGTGCTGTGGTATAAAGGGATAAAGGATTTTTATTACCTCTCCGTAAAAAACTACCTTGCCTACAAACAGGGCAAAAAACCTTCCGATAAGCTCTTTGAGGGCACAACCAAGGCCTATATCGAAGCGGTTAAAAGGAACCCGATAGACGCCATCACGCATATAAATTTCAGATGCGCGTGCGACCTTGTGGAAGTTGCCAAGTGTTGCGCCGACTACGGAACCTATATAGAGATTAACACTAAAAAATATCACATTTCGCCAGACGAGCTCAACGCTATGGCGGCGACGGGCGTGCGGTTTATAATAGATTCCGACGCGCACTCGGCAGACAGGGTGGGCGACACGAAAATTGCAGAAGAGCTCCTTTCTCAGGCAAGCGTTCCGTTAGAGCAGATAGACAATATCGACGGCAGGGAGCCAAAGTTCCGTTTTGCGGAATACAAGAGGCTGCACCTGTAACGGCGGCGGAAATTCTGCACGGACGTTTAATTGCCGCGGCATATGTTTTATAACCGTTTTGAAATTTTTTCGCCGTGCGGACTTTAAATGTGCGGACTTTTAACTTTTATGCGCTCAGTAAAGCATAACATTACGGGCGGAGCAGGTTATGACAAATTTTACAGAAGAGATTAAAAACCAGATAATAGAAAACTTTTCGGGTGGCAGGGCGCAGAAACTTGCCGCCCTTTCGGGCTTTATACGCACGAGCGGCAGTCTTATCAAATCGGCGGGCAACTACGGCTTTGAGCTCAACACCGAGAGTGAGCGCACCGCCGAATTTTTTGCCGAAACCATAGAGAGCTGCGGCTTTGAAATAAGCGGTTTCAATTCGCGTTCGGACATTGCCGGCAGGGACAAGCTGGTATTTTCCTGCGTAAACGAGCAAAGCACGGCGCTGCTTGGCAAGACGGGCATACTCGGCAGAAGCGAAGAGGGGCTGTATATAGATTTCACCATCGCGCCGCCTGTTGTCGAGGGGGAGGGCTGCGCCGCGGCTTACGTTGCGGGCGCGTTCCTCGGCGGCGGCAGCTGCACCCTGCCCGATTCTTTAAGTTTCAGCCGCACGGGCTATCACTTTGAGGTGGTCTTTCGCAACAAGGTCACGGCAACCGATTTCTGCGACCTGCTGTGTTCGTTCGATATACTCGCAAAACTTGTAATGCGCAAGGACAGCGCCGTCGTCTATTTGAAGAGCATAGAGTCCATTACCGCCGTTTTGGGCATTATCGGCGCGGCGGGCGCCGTAGAAAAACTGCGCGCAGTTGCCCGCGAGCGCGGCAATTCCAACAACGAAAACAGGGTGAACAACTGCTCGGTTTCCAATATCGATAAAACTGTGTCCGCCTCGGTAAAGCAGGTGCAGGCGATAGAGGTCATACGTTCGACCGTAGGCTTGCAGAGCCTCGATGAAAATCTCTTTTCGGTGGCCGAAGGCAGGCTGGCAGACAAGAACGCCTCTATGCATGAGCTTGCCGACAGGCTGCACATTTCAAAGAGCTGTTTGAACCACCGCTTCCGCAAGTTAATGGACTTGGCAAAACAGCTCGGCGAAGGCTGATGCGTATTTTTGGCGAAGGCTGATGCACGCCGCTTTATTCGGAAGCCTGCAAAGCAGAAACATACCTGAACGCGCTTTTTTT
>URMT01000048.1 GCA_900549005.1 uncultured Eubacteriales bacterium
CACGCCCGCGCCGCCGCGCAACATTGCTGAAAATTACCTTATTGCGGATACCTTACTACTCCAACAGTCATTTCGACTGAAACGAACGAAGTGAGTGGAGCGGAGAAATCTCAAAAATAAATAATGTTGAGATTTATCTGCCGTTTCCCGAAGGGAGCCTCGGCAGGGCAGCGCGCTACGCGCTCGCGCGACTTCGCTCGTAAGGAGCGAAGCGACGGAATAGCGATTGCTACCGTAAGGTCAATCGCGTCAATGACAAAATTATAAGCTCAACACGGGTTCAGAGATGCGAGCTCCCGATGCCCATAATAACTTCATAGAAGCGAGCAAGACAAGGCGCGCGAGGAAAACCTGACGGAGTTTACAAAGAAGTAAATGACCGAAGGTTGCCGCAGCGCAACACAGTATTGCGACGCTTATATGAAGTTTTAGAAGGCAATCTTTAAAAAGCGGTCTTTGCCCTCCAAGTCCTTTATCACCATAGCATAGTCGCGCTTGGAGAAGAGGCGCAGAACTTCGGCGGCCTGGTCTTCGCCCACCTCTAAAATGAGCATACCGCCGCGCGCCACATAGCGGTTGACGTCCTTTGCAAGCCGCCTGTAAAAATCCAGCCCGTCTTCGCCGCCGTCGAGCGCGATTCTGGGTTCGAAGTCCTTTACGCCGACATCGAGCCCGGCAATTTCGGCCGTCTTTATATAGGGCGGGTTGCAGACAATTACGTTAAATCTGCCGCGGATATTTTCGAACAGGTCGGTCTGAATAAAGTGCACTACCGCGCTGTTGTAATTTGCGTTTTCTTTGGCGAGCATCAGGGCGGCGTCTGAAACGTCGGCCGCGGTGACGGATACGTTTTTGCCCGAACAGCCCTTTGCTATCGCGATGGCGAGGCAGCCGCTGCCCGTGCACATATCGAGCACCTTGTCGCCCTCTTCCACCGTCTTTATGGCGATTTCTGCAAGCTGTTCGGTTTCGGGACGGGGAATGAGCACCCTTTCGTCCACCTTTATTTTGCAACCGCAGAAGTCGACGTCGCCTATGATATACCACAGCGGCCTGCCGGTGAGGCGCTCCTTTTCTATCGCGGCAATCTTTTTGGCCTCGGCGGGAGTTATCATCCGCTCCTGCGAAAGTTCGCTGCGCTTTATATCGAGCGTGAGCGAGTATATCCACTCGGCGTCGCTCTCGTCGATTCCGTTTTCCGAAAACTTCTTCTTGGTTTCGGCAAGTTTCTGCGAGAGTATTCCGCCCGTTATGAACTCCGTTTCGGGCATTTCGGGGTCTGCATCCATTTCAAGCACCTTTTCAAACGCGGCAATGGCCACTTCGGCCATCTCTTCGTCGGGTTCGCGCGTGGTGAACACCTTCTGGATAAAGAATCCGGGGGCCTTGAATATCAGCGAAATCTTACCGTCGAACTTTGCAACCAGCTTTAAAATTTCGTAAGAGATGCCGGCGATTACGGGAAGAAGCACCACCTCTATCCCCAGCTTTGCCAGAAACTGCAACACTCCGTTTTCGATGCGGGCCACGCCGAGCGCCCAGTTGACGAGCGATATGACGAGTATGTTTATGGCAATTACTATGAACAGGAACGAGGTGCCGCAGCGGGGATGAAGGCGGGAGCACTTCATTACGTTTTCCACCGTGAGCGGCATACCCTTTTCGTAGCAGGTGATGGTCTTATGCTCGGCGCCGTGATACATATACAGGCGGCGGATATCCTTTAAAAGCAGAATAATGCCCAGGTAGGCAAAGAATATGGCAAGTTTGAGCACGCCTAATATAACGTACTCCCACGCGCTGCCCGTGAGCGAGGGCGCCGCCTCTTTAAGGCCGCTGACGGCGAGGTTGGGCAGCACCATAAACAGAGCTATGGCCAGCACCACGCCGAGGCATACGGCTACGGTGGAAACCACGCTCATCAGATTTATCCTGAATTTTTCGGCGAGCCACTTTTCTACCCTGCCCGCCTCCTCCTCTTCGCCGTAGACGGCGGCAGAGCGCATAAGCGTGCCCGTGCCGCGGACGAGGCTTAAAACCATACTGACGATGCCGCGCACGAAGGGTATCTTCATTACGCGCGCGACGCGCGGAGAGGTTTTGAGGCGCTTTGCCTCAACCTGAATCTGCCCGTCGGGGTCGCGCACGGCAGTCGCCATACACGTTTTGCCCATCATCATCACGCCTTCGAGAACGGCCTGACCGCCTATGGAACAGGAGATTTTCTTTTTCTTTTCTTTGGATTTTTCAGACATAGCCGTAGTAATGTATGTGTTCCGCGCGCAAAAATTGCATACGCGGTAAAAATGCGCACAAGGAAAATAAGCGGCACCAAAAAACTTTTGGAGCCGCCCTTTTCAAATTACATATTGTATCTTTTCTTGAATTTGTCTACACGGCCGCCTGTGTCAACGAGCTTCTGCTTGCCTGTAAAGAACGGGTGGCACTTGTTGCAGATATCCACCCTGAGCGTGTCTACGTTCTTGGTGGTACCCGTCGTAAATGTCTCGCCGCAGGCGCATACAACCGTAACTTCGTGATATTTAGGATGTATATCGGGCTTCACTTTTTCACCTCGCGTTAGTTTTCAATGCTAAATCATTATATATCATTATCGAGGGGCAGTCAATCAATTTACGCCCCTGCAAAAAAAATTATAAAAAAATTGATATAAATTGATATAAAATTATTATGCGCGGCAAGCTGTTTTTTAGTACGCGCGGCGGCGCACGCAGGGGCGCCGCCGCGCAAAACGAGCGCGTTCCGCGCTGACGGTAAGCCCCCGCCCCGCCGCCAAAAAAGGCAAATGAGCGTTTTTTAGTTGCCTTATTAAAAATTTATGAGTATAATGAAGTTAAGATTATGGATAACTGGATTTTGAAAAACGCCGCCCGGCTGGTGAACGAACCCCAGCAGGAGCGTGCCATTGCCGAGGACGAAGTCAAGGTTAAAGTTGCCTATGTCCTCGCTTCGAATTTCGACGCTTTCCTCTATTCGGGCGAAGGCGGCGCGCGCTATCCCAAGACGATAGGCAGATTTGCCGTGGGCAGAATAACCGATGCGGGCGCGGCCTGTTACGGAGTGGAAAAGAATATGCGCGTGCTTTTGAAGCCCACGCGCAGCTGCGGCGACTGCCTGAACTGCAAGACGGGCGACGAAGAGGAATGTTCCTCGCCCGCGGTGGCGGGCAGAGATTTCGACGGCTTTTTGCGCGACTTTGTGGTGTGCAAATATACCGACGTGGCTCCCCTGCCCGACGCGGTGAGCGATATTGAGGCGCTTTGCACCGAGGCCGTTGCGCTTGCAGAGAGCGTTTACGACAAGCTGGAACTGCCCGCGGGCAGCAGGGTTGCGGTTATAGGAAGCAGCTTTGCGGGAAACATAATAGCCCAGGTGTTGCAGTACCACAAACTTATTCCCATAGTGATAGACAACAGTCCCGCTGCGCTTGAAAAGGCGAGAAGCTGCGGCATATATTACTGCTACGCCGCCGACGACGACCTGAACGAAAACATAAACGAGGCGACGAGCGGCCAGCTTTGCGACGCCTCGGTATACACCACCTGCTCGCGCATAGACCCCGCGCTTACGATGCGCGTGCTTGCAGACGGCAAGTGCGCCGTGCTTGCCGGCTTTGCGCCCATAAACTTCAACATTCCCGCGCGCGAACTGTGCGACAAGAACACATCGCTGACCTGCGCGATGAACGGCTACGGATATACCGACACGGCGCTCAACCTTCTGGTGCACGACGCGGTGAACACAGACGTGTTTGAAAAGGAAATTCTGACGGAATTTGACCCCAACGCCGTGTATAAAGCTATGTGCGACGCGGCGACCGCAAAAAAAGGCAAAATGACCATCTTTAAAATGATAATATGAAAATTGCTCACGAATTTTTCGCCCTGGCCGAGTGCGAAAAATTCCGTGAATTTGAGAAACTATGTTTCTCTTGCCGCGATTTCTTAGGGTCCACGATTTTATAATCGCGGCAATTCACTTTAAGTA
Source organism: uncultured Eubacteriales bacterium (assembly GCA_900549005.1). Lineage (GTDB taxonomy): Bacteria > Bacillota > Clostridia > Christensenellales > Borkfalkiaceae > Coproplasma > Coproplasma stercorigallinarum. The sequence goes on from URMT01000048.1 coordinate 4,009, forward strand.
GAGCCTGCTGTCGCAGCAAATGTGGTCGCGCGTAAGCGGCGAACTAAATTCGCCTTGCGCACGTTAATTATTATTTTAGTAGCCATATTGGGTGCCATATATGGCGCAACGAAAGAGAATTGTGAACGATATTAAATGCATTGCTTCTGACCTTGACGGCACTCTGCTGCCGCCTACCAAGATTATGCCGAAAGAAATTTTCGGGCTGATAGACAGGATGCACGCCCGCGGCATAACCTTTACCCCCGCAAGCGGCAGGCAACTGCCCAACCTGAAAAAACTCTTCGCGCCTGCGCTTAATAAAATTGCCATAATAGCCGAAAACGGCGGGCTGTGCTGGCTGGGCGGTGAAGTTATTTACTGCAACCCCACCCCCGCGGAGGACGTTTTGTACGCGCTGGACATAATAAAGCGCGAGGGCGACCTGTACCCCCTTTGCAGCGGCGTGGACTGCGCATATTACGATTCCGACGACAAGGACTTCGAGGCCGTGCTACTGCGCTCTTATTCGAGCGCGAAGAAGGTGGACAACCTGGAAAAGGCGGTTAAAAACAACACCATACTCAAAATTTCGGTATGGGACAAGCTGCCCGCGGCAGAACACGCGGCGGGGGCACTTATACCCAAAATAAAGGGACTGCGCACCAAAGTTTCGGGCTACGACTGGATTGACGTATGCACCGAGGGAGCCGACAAGGGAAAGGCGCTGTGCGCGCTGCTTGAAAGGCTGGGCGCGGCGCGCGAAGAGTGCGTGGCATTCGGCGACCATATGAACGATTTGGAGATGCTTGAAGCCAGCGGGCAGGCGTACGTTACGGCAAACGCCTTCCCCGAGCTGAAAGAGTACATTAAAAACGTGATACCTTCAAACGCCGAGTTCGGCGTCATTCAAAAAATCAAGGAGCTTTTATGAAACTTTTTATAGCTTCCGACCTGCACGGCTCGGCTAAATATTGCAGGGAGATGTTGGAGGCTTTCGAGCGCGAAAAGGCCGATAAGCTGCTGCTTTTGGGCGACATACTCTATCACGGCCCGCGCAATCCCCTGCCCGACGGCTACGACCCCAAAACGGTGGGCGAACTTCTGGCAGTTTACAAGCAGAAAATAATCTGCGTGCGCGGCAACTGCGAGGCCGAGGTAGACCAGATGGTGCTGGCCTTCCCCTGTCTTTCGGATTATGCACTCGTGTGCGAGGGAGGCGTGAACATATACCTTTCGCACGGGCACCGCGACGTGCCGCCACTTGCGGAGAGCGACGTGTATATAACGGGGCACACGCACGTGCCCGTCATCGAGAGGTGCCCCTACCTGCACCTCAACCCCGGTTCGGTAAGCCTGCCCAAGGAGGGAAGCGAGCGCGGGTATATAGTTTACGAAAACAGGACCTTCACCTTCAAGACCCTCGCGGGGCGCGAATATAAACAGGTCACAGTATAAAGTATAAAGAAAAGCCGCGGCTGTGCCGCGGCTTTTTTAATTTACTTTTTTAATTGCCCGTCATATATGCCTCAGGCAATGTCGTTTGCAATTTACCCGCCACATATGCCGCAACTATTGCGCTTTACGACACGCGCGATATAGTTTTGCCGCCGCCGAAAGTCACCTCGTACCCGTACTCTTCAAAGGAGCCAGGAGGATAGTCCGTGCTTATTATGTTGGCCTCGCTTTGCAACACGGAAGCCAGCTTTTCTTCGCCGAAATCTCCGTATTCGTCGGCCATAGTGCGTATGATGAAGTGGGTAGCTACGGCGCGTTCGTAGGCCGTTCTGCCGCGCTCGTCCGAAAAGCCGTTGATTATGGCGAACATCGCCTGAGGGGCGTGACCGCTGTCGTTATACAAATCTATGGCGTAGAACATCTTCTGGGTGCGCATAGTTGTGTCGAGCGCGATATAGCGCTCCGCCGCCGAGCCGTCGTGCAGCAGAAATATGAATTTGCCGAGCATTTCGGAGAGGAACGGATAGCCGTTGTCGGCGCGCAGTTCGGAAAAGGAGGAATACCCGCCAAGAGCCTGCGCGGGCGTATACAGCTTTGCGCCGAACAGTTCGGCGAGCATCTCGTCGAGGGCGAGCAAGTCATCGGAATTCAGCGCCGAATATCCCATTCCGCCCAGCGTTTTCGGCTCTATCAGCACGGTCACGGGCACGTGTTTGGGATTATAGTCCGACCACATTTTGAGCTCGGAAAGGGCGAGGTACAGGCTTACCGCCGACGAGCCGCCGTCCACCAGGCTGTTGTGCATTACCGCAAACCCGCCCTGCACGGACGACGAACTGTATATATCCAGCTCGAAGCTGCGCACGCCGATATTGAGCTGTTCGGTGAGCGTGGGGAGCGAATAGCCGTACCTGCCGCCCATTCCGATTGCGCCGTACAAAAACGCGCTTGCAGACGGAATGTCCTGCTTGTAGCTGTTGTGAGTGGCCACGACGCGGATATCGTCGAGGCGTATTTCTTCGGCGGCCGACAGGTCGAAGTCGCTTAAACTCTGCTCGTCAATCTTCGGGGCGGTGCCGCTTTCGTAGGCCTCTTCAAGCTCTGCAATATGCTCCGTCTGCCATTTCTGCCACCCCTCCGCCACTTCTGCCGTCTGAACGAGCGCGGCTATAAACGCGCACAGCAGTATGAGGGCATACGCCGCCAGCGCCGAAGCCAGCGCTATCGCAGTAAATTTAACGGCGCGCCTTGCGCGGGAATCGGGTTTTTTATTTTCGGTTCTGTTCATTCTTTCTCCCGCGCCCTGCGGCGCAAAGTTTTTTGCCTTTTATAAGGGTTTTTATTATACCACGGCGGCGGCCGCCCGTCAATCGGTATGCGGCCGTACGCGAAATTATGGGCAATATGCGCGGTATTTTGGGCATACTGCGGGGGCAATGCAGCTTTTGCGGCAAGATGAGCATTGGTTTTATCGCGCGGCACAGTATATTTTCCGAACTGAAAATAACCGCAGAAAAGCGCGAAATTTAGAAAAAGCAAGCCGCTCAAAGAGATTTCTCCATTCGCTTCGCTCAGTCGAAATGACGGTAAGGGGTAAACCGCGCAGTCGAAATGACGGTAAGGGGTAAATCGCGCAGTCGAAATGACGGTAAGGGATAAACCGCGCAGTCGAAATGACGGTAAGGGATAAACCGCGCAGTCGAAATTACAAAAAAAGCAAGCCGCCCGCGCAAAAGGTTGCGCGGGCGGCCGTTTTTTTCTTACTGGAAGCACAGTTTTTTGAAGAGAAGGCACCAAATCATATCCAACCAGCCGACGATGATACCGGTAGGTATGGTAACTATGATACAGATAACCAACCTAAGAACTCCGCCTTTTTTGAGCCAGGTGCTCCACCTTACGATTATTTCCACCACCCAGTTTACGCCGGGAATGAGAAGGAGGATAATCTGCACAAGACGGGGAAGTTTGTTAAACCAGGTCATATTTCCACTCCTTATTAAATATTTGTAATTTAATTATATCACAACGGGCGGATATGTCAACAATAAAATTTGTAAAAATTTATTCACAGCGCGGCGCCGCAAGGCACAAAAGCGGGCGCAAAGCGCCCGCTTTTGTGCCTTGGCCGTCTGTTTTTTGCATTTTGCCGTGCTGAACGGCAAAAAAAATTTATTTTGCAGAACCAAAAAAATTTTTGCCCGAAGTATTTACGCATAATTAAAATGGGTATATAATAAATATAAGCAAATGCACCGCCGCAGGGCGGGCATAAATGCGCGGCGCAGGGCGGCAGGATTGCCGCAAAATAATTAAAGAGCTGCAAAGGAGCATTGAATGAGCGATTTTTTGAAGGCGGTAGACGGGCTTCCCCTGCTTGCCAAAGTGATACTGTGCATACCCGTACTTGAAATTTTTTACGGCATTTGCCGCGTTGTGAACGGCGTTGTAAAAAACGACGTGGTGTGGATTGTGCTTGCCGTGCTTACCATTATCCCCGGCGCGTTCTTTATGTGGATACTCGACCTTGTGTGGGTACTGTGGAAGGGGCACGCCATTCTGCTCGGCGATACGTATTTCGGCTGAAAAAAAGTAAAATCCCGCGGCTTGCAAAAATTGCAAGCCGCGGGGGTTTTTGCATAACAAAAAAATTCCGTGCAAAGCTGCACGGAATTTTTAACTTCATATACAGAAAACAACTATTAAACGAGCTCGATTATAGCTTCTTCGGAAGCGTCGCCGCGCCTTTCGCCCAAAAGGTAGATGCGCGTATAACCGCCGCCCTGGCCGCTCTCTTCCTTGCGCTGAGCGTACTTGGGAGCTATCTCGTTGAAGAGCTTTTCCATAAGGGGATGCTGAACGTCCTGGGTGCGGGCCTTGAACTCTGCCTTCTTTTCGTTGAAGGCCTTAACTTCCTGCAAGTCGCGCAGCTTTGCCATTATGGCACGACGCGCAGCCAGCTTTTTGGGAGCGTCCTTTACCGATTTTACGGTAACTTCCTTACCCTTCTTGTCTTTGGTCACAACGTCCACTTCCTCGTTGAGGTCGTATACGTTGACGGCCTTGGTTATTATTTTTTCGACGTAGGGTTGAAGCTCTTTGGCTCTCGCCGCCGTCGTCTTTATTTTGCCGTACCACAGGAGCTCGGAAGCCTGATTCCTGAGTATCGCCATTCTCTGCTTGGTAGTTCTTCCTAATTTACCGGGCATTTTTTTAGTCCTCCTTGTTAGCGAGCGAGAGGCCGTAAGACTGCAACTTCAAAATTACTTCGTCAAGCGACTTGCGGCCGAGGTTTCTAACCTTCAACATCTCGTCTTCCGTCTTTCTCGTCAAATCTTCAACCGTGTGTATGTTTGCGCGTTTCAGGCAGTTGTAAGAGCGCACCGAAAGGTCCATCTCTTCGATGGCCATTGCAAGTACCTGCTGCTGCTTGTCGTCTTCATTCTTCACAAGTATATCCATTCCCTTTATCGTATCCGAAAGGTTGACAAAGAGGCTGATATGGTCCTGCATTATCTTAGCCGCGAGGGAGACGATTTCCTTCGCGCTGAACGCGCCGTTGGTCCATACTTCCAGAACGAGCTTGTCGTAGTCGGTGTTCTGGCCTACGCGCGTGTTTTCTACGTTGTAGTTTACCTTTTTAACGGGGGTGTAGATAGAGTCGATGGGGATGTAGTCGATGAGGTCTGAGCGGGTGTGGTCTGCGCCCTTGTAGCCCCTGCCTCTGCCGATTGTTATCTCCATATCTATCTTACCGCCTGCGTCAACCGTGCATATGTGCTGGTCGCCGTTGATAATCTCTATCTCGGCGTCCTGCTCTATATCGCTCGCCTTGACTTCGGCGGGGCCTTCCTTGTAGAGGTGAACGACCTTTACGTAATCTTTATCGGTTATCTTGGTTTTGATAGCCAGCGTTTTGAGGTTGAGAATTATTTCAGTCACGTCCTCTTTTACGCCGGGCACAGCCGAAAACTCGTGCTTTACGCTGCCGTCCAAAAACCTTATTCCCTGCGCCGCCGCACCGGGGAGCGCGGACAGGAGTATTCTTCTAAGGCAGTTGCCTATTGTAAGACCGAAGCCCTTTTCAAGCGGTTCGACAACGACCTTCGCGTAAGACTGGTCCTCGCTCTCTTCCACTTCGATTTTGGGCATATCCATCTCGATCATTATACTACCTCCTTATAGGTTTTTATTATTACTTGGAGTACAGCTCGACTATCATATGCTCTGCAATCTGGCTGTCGATATCCGACCTTACGGGCAGCTCGATTACCTTGCCTTCGAGCTTTTCGGAATCGAATTCAAGCCACTTGGGCATATTGGGAGCGGGCTTGCTGCCCTTTATTTCGCCGAAGAACTTGTTCGACGTCTTGCTCTCCTTAACGGCGATAACGTCGCCTTTCTTTACGATATAAGAGGGTATGTTTACCTTTCTGCCGTTCACGGTGAAATGGCCGTGGTTTACAAGCTGCCTTGCCTGCGCGCGCGAAGCGCCGATGCCGAGGCGGAATATAACGTTGTCGAGCCTTCTTTCGAGCAGGGAGAGCATATTTTCACCGGTTATGCCCTTCATTCTGTCTGCGCGCTCGTAATATTCCCTGAACTGGCCTTCCTGAACGCCGTAAATACGCTTAACCTTCTGCTTTTCGCGAAGCTGCTGGCCGTATTCTGAAACCTTTTTCCTGCCCGTGCCGTGCTGGCCGGGGGCCATAGGCCTCTTTTCAAACGGGCACTTGCCCGAAGTATAACATTTATCGCCCTTCAAAAAGAGCTTTGCGCCTTCCCTTCTGCAAAGGCGGCATTTTGCTTCTCTGTAAGTCGCCATAATTCACACTCCTTCAATTATACTCTGCGGCGTTTGGGGGGTCTGCACCCGTTGTGGGGGATGGGGGATACGTCGGAAATGAGGGTGATTTCAACGTCGCAAGCGGCGATTGCCCTTATTGCCGATTCCCTGCCCGCGCCGGGGCCCTTAACGAACACTTCAACCGAACGGAGGCCGTGCTCCTTTGCAGCCCTTACGGCAGTTTCGGTGGCCATCTGTGCGGCAAACGGCGTGCCCTTGCGGCTGCCCTTATAACCAAGGCTGCCTGCGCTGGACCAGGCGATTGCGTTGCCCTGCGCGTCGGTTACCGTAACCAAGGTGTTGTTGAAAGACGACTGAATATGAACCTGACCTTTGTCAACCTTTTTAAGCTCTCTGCGCTTTCTGGTGGTTGCAGTCCTTTTTGTTGCTGCCATTTATTTACGTCCTCCTATTACTTTGCGCCCTTCTTTTTGGCGACTGTGCGGCGGGGGCCCTTCCTGGTCCTCGCGTTTCTCTTGGTAGACTGTCCGCGTACGGGAAGGCCCTTTCTGTGCCTTATGCCGCGGTAGCAGCCTATTTCCATAAGACGTTTGATATTGAGGGATACTTCCGAGCGAAGTTCGCCCTCTACCCTCACGTTATGGTCGATATATTCCCTGAGCTTGGAAACAGTCGTTTCGTCCAAATCCTTTACGCGGGTATCGGGGTCAACGCCTGTTGCGGCAAGAATCTTCTGGGAAGTTTTGAGCCCTATACCGTAGATATAGGTCAAACCGATTTCAATTCTCTTCTCTCTGGGTAAATCCACACCGGCAATACGTGCCATAAGATTTGATTCCTCCGTTTAACTTTTACTTAAAATTATTTTATGTTTTGTATGTCAACCGCCAAATGTATGCGCGCAAAGATGTGGAATGGGCGCGCCGAACCCTTCGGCGAGATTATTTTTTGATTTGCGGGCAGGCGGAAACGCAAAACCGCTCCGCAGGCAATGCCGGCGGAAGAGGTCTTGTTTTACGCCGCCCGAAGGGCGAAAGACGCGCCCCGGATTTTACAGCATTATTTTGAGCCGCCGCGCAAAAATACAGCTAGCGCGGAAACGCCCGCAAACGGGCGCGGGGCGCCTTTAAAAAAGCAGCCCGCTCAGCCCTGGCGCTGTTTATGGCTCTTGTTCTTGGAACAGATAACCATAACCTTGCCGTTTCTTTTGATTATCTTGCACTTATCGCACATAGGCTTTACAGAAGGTCTAACTTTCATATCAATCTCCTTTCGCTCACGAAAAATCTTTTTGCTGCGCAAAAATCTTTTTCCGTGATATTTTTTTTGTCGTAAAACGGCTTAACGGCGAAACTAAATTTCGCCTTGCCGTTTTTCGGCGTTATTTCATTTGAATTTTTTTATTCAGATTGTCATTTTGAGCGGAGTGAGCGGATAGCGAACGAAGTCGAAAAATCTTTATTTTGAGATTTCTCCGTGCGTTCCCTTCGGTCACTTAGTTTGCGGTTTCCCAATGGGAACCCTCCGCAAAGTAGCGTCGCTGCGCTCATCTGCCGTTTCCACACAAAGTGTGGAGCCTCGGCAGGGC
>URMT01000049.1 GCA_900549005.1 uncultured Eubacteriales bacterium
AAGCGACGGAATAGCGATTGCTACCGTCAGGTCAATCGCGTCAATGACATAGGGGACTCCGTTCGTTTCGGCCGTAAGGAGTGAAAGCGACTTTAATTGCGGTTGTTCGCTGCAAGCGCAAGCGGCGCAGCGGTGAACGGAGAGGCGGAAGGGCAAAAAGGCACGCAGGCCGGATTGTTATTTTTGCGCGGAAAAACGGATAGAATTGCTCTATCCGGTGAAAGAGTTTTTCGCTTTTATTTGGTATTTTGTTATAAGCAATCATTTTGCCAAAATATGCCGATTTTACCTTCCTCCTGCAAACGGTGTACAAAAATACTACCAAGTAAGGCAAAGTATATTGTCAAAATTTTGGCGCACGCTATACTAAAAACCGCGCAAGGGTTCTGCGCAAAAATTCTTGTTGCGGCCTTTCGCCGCGCAGAAAATTTTATACAGGAGGGAACCATGAACATCAAAACAAGACTGTTTCGCGGGCTTACGCTGGTCTTTGCTTTCCTTTTGGTTATTTCGGTAACGCTTTCAATCATTATGGAAAAATACCGCACGGCCCTCGACGAAAACACCGGCTCTGTGAGCCAGGAGACAGTCATCAGCGACAACGCGGAGGATTGGACTTACTCAACCCAATTCACCTCCACCAAGGACGCGGTAGACACTATGAGAGAGTTCGCCATACGCGAGGCGGCAGAATCTTTGGTACTGTTGAAGAACACCAACAATTCGCTTCCTTTAACACAGGAAAGGCCCAAGGTAACGCTGTTCGGTATCCGCAGCTATGCGCCCTACTACGGCAGTACCACGGGCGGCTCTATTCCCGATAAGGGCGTAATAGACCACGACGCCAACAAGAGCACTTTGGAGACCGACTTCAAAGAAGTGTTCGACGTAAACCCCGCAATGATTCAGGCTTACGAAGATTATTGCGCAGACCTTACGTGGGGCAGCTCGGGCTTCGGCGCTCAGGCACCCCAGTATCAGGGCCTTTACAGCACCACCGACCCCACCGAACCCACTCTCTCTGAACTGGGCGTTCAGAGCAACGACCTTCAATACGACCAGTATAACGATGCTGCAATCGTAATTCTCGGCAGGGTGAGCGGCGAAGGTTCCAGCTTCTATCCCGGCGAAGAAGGCCTCGGTGACGGAATCACTACCGACAGCGGCAATATCCTCGGCATAAGCGACGAAGAATGGGCGATTATAGAGGAGGCAAAGAAGTGCTCTTCCAACGTAATCGTGCTCATCAACTCCACAAACCAGATGGATATCGAAGGCCTTAAACAGGACCCTGATATCGACTCGGTTATGTGGATAGGCAACCCCGGCGTATACGGCTTTGCGGCAGTGGCCCAGGCCCTTCTCGGCGACGTAAATCCTTCCGGCCGCCTCGGCGACATCTATGCGGTAAACAGCGCGCTCGCTCCCGCAATGATGAACTACGGCTTGCATAATGAGTACGACAGGTCGGGCAATCTTATCAATACGTATCCCACCGGTACTGACTGGACCAACGCCGCAAATTACAGCGGTATGAACGTAAACTCGTACCTCGTTGAGGCAGAAGGCATCTACACCGGCTATCGCTACTACGAAACCAGGTATGCAGATTCGCTTCTTGAAAACGACGCCCGTCACGCCGTTGCGGCTAAGGCAGGCACGTATGTAAATTACGACCTCGAAAATATGACCTTTATGCCCGCCACCACCGACGGACAGTGGAACTATTCTCACGAAGTATCTTATCCCTTCGGTTACGGCCTTTCGTATACTACTTTCACCCAGGAACTTACAAGCGTTGAAGTTTCCGACGACCACAAGACTGCCGTTGCTACCGTAAAGGTTACCAACACGGGCGAAGTTGCAGGCAAGTCGGTTGTTCAGCTCTACGCTCAGGTGCCTTACACAGTGGGCGGCGTTGAAAAGTCTGCAATCCAGCTCGTTGACTACGAAAAGACGGACGAGCTTGCAAAGGGCGCTTCCGAAACCGTTACCCTCAACATCGATATGACCAACCTCACGAGCTATAACACCGAAGAGGACGACGGCGCATACGTGCTCGACGCAGGCACTTATTACTTCGCAGTCGGCGATTCTTCGCACGACGCGCTCAACAACATACTCGCCGAACAGGGCGTTACCGGCATGGTAAATACCGACGGCACCGCATTCACGGCAACTTCCGGCAAGGTTAAAACGTGGAAGCTCGACGCAAAAGACGCCGACACGTTCGATACTTCCGTAACCGGTTACGAAATCAAGAACCAGCTCTCCAAAGGCGACTCCGCAACCGACGTAAACGCGTGGGGCGACGATATTACGGGCTTCGAAGAAGTCAAGTATCTCTCGCGCAGCAACTGGAACGGCACCTTCCCCAAGACCTATTCCGGCTTCGGCATCAAGGCAGGTACCCGCCTCGAAGAGATTATGAAGAACGACTTCATAGACCTCAAAAACGATAACAGCAAAGAGGACGCCGAAGCTCTCATAAACGGCGATTCCTCCGTTGACCTCACCCTTGCGGATATGGCGGGCGTTCCTTACGAGGACGAAAGATGGGCAGAGCTCGTTTCCAAGATTCCTCTTGCAGAGACAATCAACTTTATGGCGAGCGCGTTCCATAACCTCGAATACATTCCTTCCATTGGCTTCGGCGAATATCCCGAAAGCGGCGCGATTGCCGATATCGGCGGCTATCAGGCAGACGACGGCCCCGGCGGTTCAGACTCGCACAATATGTCGGAAGCCAAGAAGGACGGCATTGCATTTGAAGATGCAGATGAATACAGCTGGGTAGGCACCCGCGTTGCACCCGCACCCGTAAACCTTGCCTATACCTGGAACAAGGAAATCGCATACGAAAACGGCCAGCTTATTTTGGGCGAATCCACTCTTTTGTATCAGCTTCCCATAATGATAGGCCCCGGCATGAACATTCACCGCACGGCTTACAACGGCCGCAACGTTGAATACTACTCCGAAGACCCCATCCTTTCGGGCTTCACCGGCAGCGCAGTCGTTCAGGGCGCGCAGAGCAGGGGTTGCCTTGTAAACATCAAGCACGTCGGCTTCAACACTCAGGAAGCCAACCGTTCGGGCGTATGCGAACTCGTAACCGAGCAGGCTGCGCGCGAACTCGAACTCAGGAACTTGCAGCAGGCATTCACGGGCTTCGGCCGCTCCTCCAAGATGGAAGGCGTCGAGGCAGGCGCAACCCCCAACCGCTATGCGGCAGAGGGCGCACGCGGCACGATGACTGCGTACAACCGCATAGGTATGGTAGCTTCCAGCGCAAACTACGGCGTTCAGGTTGAAATACTCCGCAACGAATGGGGCTTCAAGGGTTACTCCGTAACCGACTTCACCGGCCTCAACCCCGTAGCCGCTCCCAAGGAATCCATACTTGCCGGCACCACGGCGTTCTGCGGCTTCGGCGCAAACGACCCTTATATCAATCTGAACAACCTCAACGCCATCGCGGCAGACGCCGACCTTGCAGAGGCCATTCAGGAAGGTATGCACTACGTGCTCTATGCAATTTCCAACAGCTACGGTATGGACCTTATGAACAACATCTACACCGTATCCCTCAATACCTGGTGGAGAAGCCTGTATACGGCGCTCATCACGGTAAGCGCGATACTGCTTGCAGGCTCGGCTGCCGCATACGTGGTATTCACCATAAAGGAAAGAAAATCCAAGGAGGAGGAATAAGCTATGTTGAATTGGATTAAAAAGCAGAGCATAGCTGCCTGGATTATTCTGGGCGCAGCGATATTCGCCCTCATCGGCCTGATAATTTACAGCGTAAACTCAACTACGGGCGTGATGCAGAGCGTTACGCTCGACGTAGAACCCATAATATACAGCGTTCTCGCAATCGTTCTGCTCGCGGGCATAATCGCGGCAAACGGCAAAGTTCCCCAGTGGGTAATCTCTGCCGCAATGGTTGTGGTTGTTGTGTTCCTTGCACTCAGCATAGGCGACTTCATCTACAACAGAACGGACGTTGCCGGCAACCAGTGGTTCATACCCGACCTCGACACTCCCGAACAGGGCGCGTGCCTCAATCAGGCTATAACGGGCGTGGTATTCTACTTCCTTTCCGTTGTTGCCGTAGTGGTTGCGGCGTTCATCGGCAAGTTCAGCAAAGAGAACGCATAACGCTTAAAGTAACAGAATAAACAACCCGAAAATTTTCGGGCAGACTTTGCGAAAATGGCGCGGGGCGGAAACGCCCTGCGCTATTCGTGAAGTAAAAAGGCTAAATCTCGCCGCTGCTGTTGACAGTGCGGCATTTTTCAGGTAAAATTAAAGAGCAAAAATATATCAATACGGCGGCGTATGTTGCCTGATTTTATAAGGCATATCGCCCGCAAAAGGGGACGGAATGAGTAAATTGAATTTTAACGAAAACTGGCAGTACGGACATTTGAACGAGGAGTGGCGGAAGGACATAACGCTTCCCCACGACGCAATGATTTACGAAAAGAGGACGCCCGACAGTCCGGGCGGCAAAAATACGGGATGGTACGAAGGCTACGACTATGTTTACGAAAAGAAATTTGCCGTTCCCGAAGAGTGGAAAGATAAAAATATAGTTTTTGAGTTCGAAAGCGTATACCGCAACCCCAAGGTGTATATCAACGGTCAGCTTGCGGGGCAGTGGGCATACGGCTACACAGGCTTTTATGTTGAGGCCGATAAATTCCTTAAATTCGGTGAGGAAAACGAGATAAGGGTGGAGGCGTTCAATGCCGACCAGCCCAACAGCCGCTGGTATTCGGGCGCGGGCATTTACCGCCCCGTATGGCTGCACGTTCTGCCCAGGGCGCACGTGCTTTTGGAAGGCGGCGTAAAAATCAAGACAATCGATTATATGCAGCCCCGTTTCAGCGTAGACGTCATAACGAACGCCGGCGGGCAGCTTAAAATAGAAATTCTGGACGGCAGTAAGGTTATTGCGGGCGAAGAGGTGACGACGGACGGCGAAATCTCCATCGAGTTCGCCCTGCCCGAGGCAAAATTGTGGAGCCCCGAAAGCCCTTACCTTTACACCTGCCGCGTGACCTTCGGCGGGGACGTGCGCGAAGAAAAGTTCGGCATACGCCTTCTGGAATGCGACGCAAAGGGCGGTATGCGCATAAACGGCAAAAGAGTTATTCTGCGCGGCGCGTGCATACACCACGAAAACGGTATTCTGGGCGCGGTAAACCACCCCTTTGCCGACGAAAGAAAGATAAAACTGTTGCAGGCATACGGCTACAACGCCATACGCTCTGCGCACAACCCCACTTCCAAGGCCACGCTCGAAGTGTGCGACCGCCTCGGTATGCTCGTCCTGGACGAGTATGTGGATATGTGGTATATCCATAAAAATAAATATGACTTCGCCTCGCAGTTTGCCGACGAATGGAAAAGCGACCTCAGGGCGCTGGTTACAAGGGACTATAACCACCCCAGCGTGGTGATGTATTCCACGGGCAACGAGGTTGCCGAAACGGGGCAGAAGAAGGGCATTGCCTTTGCCAGGGAGATGACCGACTTCATTCATACTATGGACGACAGGCCCGTAACCTGCGGCATAAACATATTCTTCAACCTTTTATATTCGCTCGGCTTCGGCATTTACAGCGATAAGAAGGCCGACAGCGCCGCCAAGGCTCCCAAGAAAAAGAAGTCTGTGGGCAGCGAATTCTTCAACGACCTTGCGGGACTTCTGGGCGCAACCACTATGAAGGTGGGCGCCACTATGCCCGGCTGCAACGCAAAGACGAAGCACGCCTTTGCCGCAATGGACGTTGCGGGCTATAACTACGGCATACTGCGCTATAAGCGCGATATGAAAAAGTACCCCGACCGCGTAATCGTGGGCAGCGAAACTTTCTGCGCCGACGCGCGCAAATTCTGGCAGATTGCCAAGGACCACCCCGCACTCATCGGCGACTTCGTGTGGGCGGGCATCGACTACCTCGGCGAGGTGGGCGTAGGTTCGTGGGAACACGCCGACTACGCTCCCGAATTTTCGGGCGGGGCAGGCTGGGTAAGCGCGGGCAGCGGCAGGCTCGATTTGAACGGCCGCCCGCTTGCAGAGGCGCTTTATACCCGCGTGGCGTTCGACCTCGACCCCATACGCGTGGGCGTCGTGCGCCCCGACAAGGCGTTTGAAAAACATTCCCCCTCGGCGTGGAAACTTTCCGGCGCGTGGGAAAGCTGGTCGTGGGACGGCTGCGACGGCAAGGAAACGATGGTGGAAGTTTACACCACCTGCCCCAGGGCGGCCGTATACGTCAACGGCAAAAAGGTGGGCGAAAAGAAAGTGGGCAAAAATGCGCGCGCCTACTTCAAGGTTGTATACCGCCCCGGCGAGCTCGTTGCCGCAGGCATAGATACAAAGGGCAATGAAGTGTGCCGCACCGTGCTTAAAAGCGCTGGCGAAAAGACGACGCAGCTCCGCGCCCTGCCCGAGCTTGAAAGCATAAAGCGCGGCGATTTGTGCTATATCCGCTTGCAGTACACCGACGTGAACGGCGTGTGGAAGCCGCTTGTGCGCGGCGAAATCAAGGTGAACGTAGAGGGCGGCGAACTCCTCGCGCTCGGCAGTGCGTGCCCCTATAACGAACAGGGCTACCACCGCGACGCCACCGATACTTACTTCGGCGAAGCGCTTGCAATCATACGCCCCGCAAAGGGCGCCGAAAAGATTTGCCTCAACGCAGAGAGCGGTTTCGGCGGCGCGCACGCGGAAGTTAAAATAGAAGATTAAACGGCGGTAATTGCGGCATATATGCGGGGCAACCGTGCAGAACGGCGCAACGCGCAGCGCATAATATTGTTTGCGTTGCGGCTGTTTTAAAACATAAATTTATGCGTAATTGCGCGTGCGTTTTTTTGCGCACGCGCGCCCGCATTTAAATAATGTATATAAAAAACTTTTTCAAGACAGGTGTTTATGGAGGAACAAAGTGAAGAGCTCGCTTCGGCTGAGCAGTTGTTGCAGCCCAGGCCGCTTTCGGCAAATAAATTTGCCTCGTTCTTTCAGCGGATATGGCGCTGGTGGCAGGGCGTGTGGTGCGCGTTTTCGCAAAAGCACCCCAAACTTTCGGCGTGGGCTTATAAAATAGCCTTTTTCCTCGTGTTCAGCATCGGCGTCACCGTGCTGCAATACATCGGGTTCATAGCCCTGCCGCACGCATTCGGCCTTGAACTTGCGGGCACGGAATTTATGTGGCCGCACATAAAACTTGCCACGATAGACGGCAACGATATCTATTGGAACATACTCGGCTACAACGTCAGCTACGACTCCGCCGGCAACGTCATAATAGGCGGCGGGCTGGGCTATTTTCTCGCCTACGAAATTACCGTATTCCTTGCCCAGTGCATAAACTTTCCCTTGCAGCGCAACATCACGTTCCGCTCGCACGGCAACCCGTGGTGGCAGGCAATGTGGTACTTCATCGGCTGGATACTCGTATCTGTATTCTGCAACGCCATAAACGGGCTGTGGATACCTTTTGCCGAACTGTACGTGCCGGGCGCGGTATACAATATTCTTGTCACCGTGGTCACGGGCGGCGTTTCGATGGCGATATTTTTCTTCATATTCCTCATCATCTTTCCCGACGCGGTAAAGACGGAGGCTTCGGCAAAGCGCAGGCTTGAAAATGCGGAAAAGTCGCTTGAAGAGGCCGGGGCGAGGGGCGGCGAAGCGCTTGCCGCCGCAAAAAAGAGGTATAATAAGGCGGCGCTCGCCTATGAAGAGGCGCTCGAAAATAAAAAGGTATTCGAGAGCGAGAAGGCAATACGTTCGGCCAACTCGCTTGCAGAGGCAAAGATAAACGGTTACTGCGCCCTGAACAAAAAGCTCTGCGCCGCAAGGGCAGAGGCAGAGAGCGCCGAAGGCGAAAAGAAAACCCGCCTTTGCGCTGAAATTGCAGAACTCGAAGAGGCTTCGGCAAAGATGCGTGCCGAAGCAATCGACGCGGCAATATCAAGGAACGAAACCGTTCCTAAAAATGAAAAAATCATAGAAGAAGTGAAGGCGGCGCGCGCTGCGCGCAGGGCCGCAGAAAAGAAAAACTGAGCAATTCAGCGGCTTGCGCCTGCGGCAAAAGTTGGCTTACACCCGCACATATGGCGCAACCATTAAAATGCGCCCGTGCATTGCATACCCGCGTATATGGCGCGATTATTTTAAATTCGGCCGCACATATGGCGCAAATATTATCTTATTGAACAGAATTTTTAAATTTGAATTTACAGGCGGTGTTATACGATGAATGACGTAAGCGTTGCAGTTGACAAGCTGATAAGCTATGCCCGCAAAAATCTGGGGCTCGCCAAAGAAAACGAAATATGCGCCCGCAATGCGGTGCTGGACGTTTTAGGCTCGCCCGAATATGCCTATACGGGCAAAAAAAGCGGGGCAACTTCCCCCGACGAGGTGCTGGGCGAACTGTTTTCTGCCTGCGGGAGCGCGGGCATATTTTCGGAGGACGAGCGCGAGGAGTACGCCGATAAGATTATGGGCGCCCTCACTTTAAGCCCCAAAGAGATTCGCCGCCGTTTCAGGGCGGAGGCGAAAAGGGCGGGCAGCAGGGCGGCAACCGACTGGTTTTACGGCTACTGCGTCAAAAACGACTACGTAAAAAAGAGCAAGCTCGATAAAAACCCCCGCTTCGAAGAGAACGGGCTGGTTATTACCATAAACAAGGCGAAGCCCGAATTCCGCGACCCCAAAAAGGCGGCGAGCGGCAATTCGGTTAAGGGCGGCTATCCCAAGTGCGCCATCTGCCGCGAAAACGAGGGCTGCCCCGTGCGCAACAAGCGCACCCTGCGCACCGTAGATTTGACACTCGACGGCGAAAAATGGTTCTGGCAGTATTCGCCATACGGCTACTTTTATCAGCACGGCATAGCCGTAAACTGCGAGCATACCCCTATGCACGTGGACAGAAGCACCTTTTTGAAACTTGCCGATTTCGTCGATATGTTCCCGCACTACTTCATCGGGTGCAACGCACCCCTCCCCAGAATAGGCGGCAGCGTGCTTGCGCACGACCACTTCCAGGGCGGCGGCGAAATTCTGCCTATGCACAGGGCGGGTGCTTATAAAACGCTTGCCCGCACGGGTTTCGACGGCCTTGCCGAGGTAGTCGACTGGCACGGCACGGTTATACGCGTGGTTGCAAAGAACAAGCAGACCGTGGCCGACGTGTGCGAAGAAATCCGCGCAAAGTGGGTGAAGTTCGAAGATAAATCGCTGGGCATTATCCCCGAGGACGATGCGGGCGTGCACAACGCCGTCAGCCCCACCGTGGTAAAGACGGAGCGCGGGTACGAAATGAGCGTTATTCTGCGCAGCAACGTCACCAGCGAACAGTACCCCGACGGCGTGTTCCACGCCCACCCCGAATTCCACTCGATAAAAAAGGAATCTATCGGCCTCATCGAGGCGCAGGGTCTGTTCATTCTGCCTGGCAGGCTGGAAGGCGAGCTTGCGCGCGTGGAAGAGGTTATAGAGGGCGGCGGTCGGCTCCCCGAAGAGTACGAACAGTTCAGGCTGGTTTACGAAGAGGCCAAAAAGATTTACGAAGGTAACAGGGCGGCGGGCGCCCGCGCCGCAATGAAGGCAGAGCTGGGCAGCATTTGCGGCAGAATACTCGAAAACACGGCGGTATTCAAGGATAGGCGGCTCACGGTAAAATTTATGGAGGAGCTTGGTTTTAAAACTATATGATACGCGAAGAAGAATATACATACAAGGTGGCCGCCTCGGGGCGGGTGAACATAATTGGCGAGCACGTGGACTATTGCGGCGGCAGGGTAATGCCCGCCGCGCTCTCGCTCAAAAACACGGTATATGTGCGCCCCAACGGCACAAATTTCATCAACCTCAGCTGGACAACCCTGCCCGATACGGTTAGCCTGGATATAACCAGGCTCGAAAGTTACAGGCATTTGAAATACGGCAACTACCAGGCGGGCAGCGCCTACCTCTGGCAGAAGGCGGGCCACAAAATCGTGGGCTGCGATATGGTTCAGGACTGCAAGGTGCCCTTCGGCAGCGGACTTTCTTCCTCGGCGGCGATAGAGGTTTCCACCATAGCCGCGCTTGCGACGGTGGCGGGCGAAGAGTTTAACAGCGTTGAAGCGGCGCTCGTCGCGCAGGCGGCCGAAAGGGAGTATGCCGGCGTAAACTGCGGCATAATGGACCAGTACGCCTCGGCGTGCGGCAAAAAGGGTATGGCAATGCTTCTGGACTGCAAGACGCTGGAATGTGAGTACCTTCCCCTCGACCTTGGCGGCTACACTATGGTCATAACCGACTGCAAAAAGCCGCACAGCCTGGTTGAAAGCAAGTATAACGAGCGCAGGGAAGAGACCGAAAAGGCCCTTGAAATTCTTAAAACCAAGCTCGACATAACCTGCCTTGCCGACGTTTCGCAGGAGCAGTTTGCAAAGTATGCAAGCCTTTTGCCCGACGTGATAAGAAAGCGCGCCAGCCACGTAATAAACGAGTGCGCGCGCGTAAAGCAGGCAGAAAAGGCGCTGCGCGGCGGCGATATTGTAAGGTTGGGCGCGCTGCTTAACGAATCGCACTATTCGCTCAAAAACCTGTACGAAACCACGGGCTTCGAACCCGACGTGCTTGCGGAAACTGCCCAGGCGCACCCCGCGTGCATAGGCTCGCGCCTTACGGGCGGCGGCTTCGGCGGATGCACTATCTCGCTCGTAAAGACCGAGTGCGCCGAAGAGTTCGAAGAATACCTTTTAAAGACCTACGAACAGAAGACGGGCTACCGCGCGGTGTGCTATCACGCGGACATAACCGACGGAATTACCGTTGAGAAGATAAGATGAAAATACCTTTCGGCGCCATAAAGATGCGGCGCGCATATATCTATGAAATTGAAAGCGAAGAGCTAAGGGTGGGCATATCCGACTTCGGCGCGGCCGTGCAGTTTGTAAAGGTAAGGCAGGGCAATAGCTGGACGGACGTATGCCCCGGGTTTGACGATGCCGAAAGCTATGCCGAAAGCGGCACCTATCTCGGCGCAACGGTGGGCAGGGTGGCAAACCGCATATCGGGCGCGGCTTTCACGCTCGGGGGGAAGAGGTATAACCTCTCGCAGAACGACGGCACAAATTGCCACCACGGCGGGGCAGTCGGCTTCGATAAAAAGTTTTTCACCATAACTGCCGCGGGTGCGAAAAGCAATGATTGGCGCGGGGATATGCTTGAATTAACGCTTGAAAGCCCCGACGGCGATATGGGCTTTCCCGGCAATCTGCGACTTAAAGTGAGGTACGGCGTCAGCGGCGGACGGCTGAGCGTTGAATATGCCGCGACGAGCGATAAAGATACCCTTTGGGCGCCCACCTGCCACACATATTTCAATCTTGACGGCGCCTCGGCAGACGGCGATTCGTGCGGCAATATGCTTAAAATAAACGCCGAATGCTACACGCCGATAAACAAGGCGCTCACCCCGACGGGCGCGGTTGAAAAAGTTTTTGGAACGCCGTTCGACTTTACCGGATTTCAGCGGATAGGGGAGAGGATAGGCGAAAAA
Source organism: uncultured Eubacteriales bacterium (assembly GCA_900549005.1). GTDB lineage: Bacteria > Bacillota > Clostridia > Christensenellales > Borkfalkiaceae > Coproplasma > Coproplasma stercorigallinarum. Next base: position 11,580 of record URMT01000049.1, read on the forward strand.
AACGAACAGCTTTGGCTTGCGGGCGGATACGACCATAACTTTGCGCTGAACGGCGAACACGCCGCCACGGCGTACTCGCAAAAGAGCGGCATAAAGCTGGATATTTATACCGATATGCCGGGCCTGCATTTATACAGCGGAAACT
>URMT01000050.1 GCA_900549005.1 uncultured Eubacteriales bacterium
CGAAGCGAGATGAGTGAGCGCATATGTCAGCGCGCGAACGGTGCCCAAGCTGTGCAGTTTATTTACCGCACGCACAGCGAGAGGAATTAAAGGTAGGGTAGATAAGCTTCTTATCAAATCTCAAAAATAAAAAACTCATTTATCAACCACACAAAAAAATTACAGCGGCGGCTGTGTTAAGGGAGGCATAATATGCCCGTTAAAGTGCACAAAGTCTATCCTGAGGGCTTCGCTTCAAATTCGTATATCGTCACCGCAGACGGCAAAACCTGCGCCGTAATCGACTGCGCCCAGCCAAGGGTATGGGATAAGTGCGTTCAGCTCGGGCTGACTCCGCAGGCGGTGCTTTTGACGCACGGCCACTACGACCACATCGGCGGCTGTGCACGCTTTGCCGAAAACGGCGTGCCGATATACCTGAGCGAAGAGGAGGGGGAGCACATCTTCACCCCCGACTATACCTCGCTCAGCTGGTACAAAGTTTCGCCCTTCCCCGTGCGCACACTCGGCGGCGGTCAGACAATCACCGCCGCGGGCATAGACTTCAAAGTCATCTCCACGCCGGGGCACACCACGGGCGGGGTTTGCTACCTTGCCGAAAACTGCCTCTTTACGGGCGACACCCTCTTTTGCGAAAGCGTGGGCAGGTGCGACCTCCCCACGGGCAGCTATTCTCAGCTCGTCACAAGCGTAAAAAAGCTGTACGCCCTGCCGGGCGACTACGCCGTGTATTGCGGCCACGAGGAGGATACCACCCTCTCGCACGAGCGCGAATCAAACCCGTTCATAAGGGCCGACTGAATTTTTCCGCAAGATAAAACTTCGCAATATTTTGCACCCGATTATCTAAGTAAAAATACCGTTAGTTGCGGCATACTGCCGCACCAATTTTAAAAAATGCTCACAACCGACACAGAATTTCTGCGCGCCGAAATTATGGACGTGCTTCGCCTTTTCCGCGAGGAGGAGGGCGACTTCGTTCACACGTTTTCGCGCGAAGGCGAAAACTACATAAACGTGATAGAGCGCGGCGGAATAAGCCGCGCCTTTTCTGATAGCTGGCACGCCGAAGACGAGCTGCAATACAGGCGCTTTGCAAAGCGTTCGGCAAAGCTGGCTTTTTACCTCTTTCTGTCCGAAAGCACGGGCAAAACCTTCCCGTGGGGCGCTCTCACGGGCATAAGGCCCACAAAAATGGCGTATGCCGAACTCGCCGAAGGGCGCGACTTCGCCCCGCTGTTCAAAAAATTCTGCGTCAGCGACGAAAATATTAAGATAACAGGCCGCGTGCTTGCCGCCCAGCGCGAAGTTTACCTCAAAAACAGGGGCAGGGGCGCCGATATCTTCGTGGGCATTCCGTTCTGCCCCACAAAATGTTCCTACTGTTCGTTCATCACCGCGCCTATGCCCGCCGTGGGCAAGTATGCGGAGGAGTATACAGACTGCCTCGTAAAAGAGATTGAAAGTCTTTCTTCCCTCAACCTCGAAATCAACTCCGTATACGTTGGCGGCGGCACGCCGTTCTGTATGACGGAAAGTCAATTGGCCCGCATATATGCCGCAATCAACGCCCTCAATATCGGCTCTGCCGAATTCACCGTAGAGGCCGGCAGGCCCGATACCTTCACCGAAGAAAAGCTGAAAATCACCAAAGATGCGGGCGTAAACCGCATATGCGTCAACCCGCAGACCTTTTCCGACGAAACGCTCGCGCGGATAGGCCGCAGGCATACCTCCGAACAGACCTTCGCGGCATACCGTATGGCCGAAAAATACGGCTTCGACATAAACATCGACCTCATCGCGGGGCTCCCCGGCGAAAATTTATCAGACTTTAATAATTCCGTAAGCTGCGCCGCCTCCCTGCAACCCGCCAATATCACAGTACATTCGCTGTGCCTCAAATCGGGCTCGCGCCTCAAAGAGAACGCCGTCCGCACAAGCGGCGATGAAGACGGCGAAACAGGCGATGCAGAAATAGACGATATGATTGCCTTTTCGCGCGAGGCGCTCACTTCGGCGGGGTACGAACCTTATTACCTTTACCGCCAGAAATACCAGGCGGGCGCCAACGAAAACATCGGCTGGACAAAGCCAAAAAAGGTGTGCGTATACAACGTCGGCACTATGGAAGAAATCTGTTCCAACGTGGCGGTGGGCGCGGGCGCCATATCCAAAAGGGTATTCGGCGGCGGTTCGCGCATCGAAAGGCTCGCCGCCCCCAAAGATATACCTTCGTACCTTTCAAAGGCGGCAGAAATAACAAAAAAACGCAATGCCCTGTTCGCGGAATAAGCGGCCGCAACAGCCTAAGGCCGTGCGGCGCAACGAATGGTAAATAAATAACGCTGCACCTTTGCGGCACAATAAATTTTTACGGCCTTGCCAAAATGCCGCCTGTTTTTAGTTGCTATTTTTAATTGTATATGCTAAAATAATCACGTTACGGGTACAAAGCGGTGCGAATACTCCACGCCCGACTTTGTTCTCCGCATATAAAGTTCCATTACAGGAGGATAATTTAAAATGGAAAAGCAGGAAATCATCGCAAAATACGCAACCAAAGAGGGCGACACCGGTTCCCCCGAAGTGCAGATAGCCCTTCTCACGGAGAGAATCAATCACCTCAACGAGCACCTCAAAGTTCACATTCACGATAATCATTCCCGTCGCGGCCTTCTCAAAATGGTAGGTCGCCGCCGCGGTCTTCTCGACTACCTCAAATCCAAGGATATCGAAAGGTACCGCGCTATTATCGCCGCGTTGAATTTAAGGAAGTAATTTTCACGTTTAAAAAAGAGCGCTTATTTTATGCCGCTCTTTTTTTCATAAATTGTCCGCGTTGCAAGGTGTTTCGCGGGCGCAAGAACAGACAAGGAGTAGTAATTTTAATGGCACAGTTCAAACAGTTTTCAACCACGGTGGGGGGCAGAGAGGTCGTAATCGAAACCGGCAAGTATGCCGAACAGGCCAACGGCGCGTGCGTAGTTCGCTGCGGCGACACGGCAGTTCTCGTCACCGTATGTATGTCGGCTTCTCCCAGAGAGGGAATGGATTTCTTCCCCCTTCAGGTGGATTACGACGAAAAGATGTATTCGGTAGGCAAAATTCCCGGCGGCTTCAAAAAGCGCGAAGGCAGGGCAAGCGACAAGGCAATCTTAACCGCAAGGCTCATCGACCGTCCCCTGCGCCCGCTCTTCCCCAAGGGACTCTATAACGACGTTACGGTAGTTGCGCAGGCCCTCTCGGTAGAGCCCGACGTATCCCCCGAACCCCTCGCAATGATAGGTTCTTCCGTAGCGCTCTCAATATCCGATATCCCCTGGGCAGGCCCCACGGGTTCGGTAGTAGTGGGTATGGTAGACGGCAAGTACGTAATCAACCCCGACCTCGCACAGAGGCAGGCAAGCACCATCCACCTCAACCTCGCAGGCACCAAAGACGCCATTTTAATGATAGAGGCGGGCGCCGACGAAGTTTCCAACGAAGAGATGGTAGGCGCAATAATGTTCGGCCACGAAGAGATAAAGAAGATTTGCGCCTTCATTGAGGACGAAATCGTTCCCGCAGTGGGCAAGCCCAAGAAGGAGATGGAGCTCTATCACATTCCCGAAGAGCTCGACAAGACCGTGCGCGAGTACGCCTCCTCCAAAATCGATTGGGCAATAGATACCTTCGACAGGCAGGAGAGGGAGGCCCGTCAGGCGCAGGCAGAACAGGAAGTTCTGGAACACTTCGCCGAAATATATCCCGAAAATACCCGCGAAATTAAGGACAGCTTATATTACCTCACCAAGGAAAAGGTTCGCGCAAAGATATTCGATAAGGGCATCCGTCCCGACGGCAGGGGCTTAAAGGAAGTTCGTCCCATCTGGTGCGAACACTCCGTGCTTCCCCGCGTACACGGCAGCGCCGTGTTCACCCGCGGACAGACCCAGACGCTCACCACCTGCACGCTCGCAATGCTGTCCGAGGCTCAGAGGCTTGAAGGCCTCGACGAAGAGACCTCAAAGAGGTATATGCACCAGTACAACTTCCCCGGCTACTGCACGGGCGAAGCCAAGGCTCTCCGCAGCCCCGGCAGGCGCGAAATAGGCCACGGCGCACTTGCAGAGCGCGCCCTCGTGCCCGTTCTTCCCTCCGAAGAGGAGTTCCCCTATGCAATAAGGGTGGTAAACGACATACTCTCGTCCAACGGCTCTTCGTCGATGGCTTCGGTATGCGGTTCCACTATGGCTCTTATGGATGCCGGCGTTCCCATCAAGCGCCCCGTTGCAGGCGTTGCAATGGGTCTCATCAAAAACCAGGAGACGGGCGAGTTCAAAGTGCTCACCGATATCCAGGGTCTTGAAGACTTCCTCGGCGATATGGACTTCAAGGTAGCGGGCACCACAAAGGGCATAACCGCTATACAGATGGATATAAAAATCAAGGGCATATCCGAAGAGATTATGCACACGGCAATCGACCAGGCCAACGAGGGCAGGCAGTTCATCCTCTCCAAGATGCTTGAATGTGTTCCCGATGTTGCTCCTGCGCTCTCGGTATACGCTCCCAAGATTATCAGCTTCGAAATCGACCCCGAAAAAATCGGCGACGTCATCGGCAAGCAGGGCTGCGTAATCAAGAAGATAATGGAAGAGACGGGCACGGACATCGACTTCAACGACGACGATTCCGGCCGCGGCTATATCTCCACCACGGGCCCCATCGAAAATGCCGAAAAGGCAAAGGCTATAATAATGTCGATAGCGCACGACCCCGAAGTGGGCGATATGTTCGTCGGCACGGTAGTAAGAATTCTCACCTTCGGCGCGTTTGTTGAATTTGCACCCGGCAAAGACGGTATGATTCACATCTCCAAACTCTCCAATAAGCGCGTAGATAAGGTAGAGGACGTAGTCAACATCGGCGACGTAGTAAAGGTAGAGATTATCAAAATCGGCGAAAAGGGCATCGACCTCAAACTTCTCGAAAAACTTTCTTAAAAAATTTCCGCTTTATAAGCGGCAACATAAAAAAAGAGCTCCCCGCAAGGAGCTCTTTTTTTATATTAAACAGTGAACTCACAACAATAAAATATTATAGTTGTTTGTTTTTATTCTAATTTTGTTTGACAAGTATTATTATAATTCTTATAATTATTAGTAGTATTACTTTGATAGTTTGAGATGTAACCTTGCTAACCATCTCACTAAATAATAAAACAAGGAAGTATTTTTAATGAAAAAAATTTTTGTTGTTCTAATTACATTGTTTTGTTTAGTAACAATAAATGTGGCAAGCATTGTAACATTTGCAGCAGAAAGGCAAATTGTAGAGAAGCTGTTGGTAATTACTAATGAAGAAACATCAGCTATTTTTGAAAATAGTGAAGACTATGAAAACATTGAATTTGTTGATATAGATAGTGTTGATGATTCGTTTAGTAATTATATTAGCTATGCTGTTGCAATAGCTGACTCAATGAATGCCAATATAAATCAGATTTTGCGAAACGCTTATAATGACATAGGTTCCAAAATTTATATTTATGGTGGTCTCACATTAAATGACTACAAAGAAATATTATCTATCAATGATTTATACATAAATATGAATGCATCTGATAGTAACGGTGCCGTTACAAACGCTATAAAAATGCGTTTTGACGGTGAGCAAGAGGATAATAAAAAAGAAGCTATCATAGGTTTAACAAGGAATTCAAATTCTCAAAGTTTGACTGTTACAGGTGAAGGTTTAACACAGGAAGAGTGTATAAACATTATTATAGAACACTTTAACAGCACCTTTGTTCCTTCGAAGAATCGTGAAACTGTAATAATTTATAGTTCGTATGGGCATAGAGTATATAGTACACAACTTTCAACTGCATTTGTAAACGTTGATTATATTTTATATAGAGAACAAGCAGAAGAGGACCCTACGTATGATTATTACGCATTAAAAACAAATGTGACAGGTACACAAACAAATCCTGATACTCAAATAGGTCGTGTTTCATTTACTGGGCTTGAAGTAAAACATAAACTTGTTAATTCGAGCGATAATGTTACCGACTATGCTCCAAAAGATGTAAATAGGGCTACAAATGTAGGAGTTTCGTTAAATATCGGTACTAATGGTCTGTCTATTGGAATCAATTTTACTTCTGGTGCAGGCCCGACTATTGATAGTAGTTATGATGTAAACACAAAAGAAGTTCAGTGGAAAGTAAGCAGATACTGGCTTTTCGGCAGACCTTTTTCGGGAGATATGTTTACATTTGGTACGTCGTGGGCAACCAGAAGTAAAGCAAGTATTGATGTTTCAACGCACGCGACGTTTTCAGTTGTGAACAATTTTTCTTATAATATTGACTGGGACACGCAAAGGGTGACATTTGGTTAATATTTAGGATATGTGAAATGAAAAAAGGCTTATATTTTTTCAGTTTTTTAATTGGTATTGTAGGAATTTTTGGCTTTTTAGACCCTAGTGGTTATTGGGGATATATTACATTACCTATAACTCTTTCAATCGGAGGTCTGTCCGCTTTATTGATATATTTGAAATATGATAATTCAGATAAGTAAAGCGTAGTGCACTATGGCAAGGCATAGTACGAACGCCATACAGTAATTTGCTGTATGGCATTTTTTTAGTGGGTTTTATAAGAATAGTTAATTAGTTTTGCTTAAAGCGTTTTTGTTTATCTTAGTAAATGCGCCGCTGCCCGCGACAGCCTTACGAAAAATAGCTCACCGCGCCCGCGAAAATGGCGTAGGCAAGCTCTTTGCGGTAGCTCTCTTCAAGCAGCAGACTTTCGTCCTCGGCGTTAGATAAAAATCCGCACTCCACAATCACCGAAGGGCTTGAAGTGCATTGCAGCATATAGTAATCGCCTATCAGCGGGCTCACCTTGCGCACGGCGCCGTCCATACCGTTTAAACTGTCCTGCACGCACACGGCAAGTTTTTTGCCGCTCTCGCTGTCCTTGTTGAAGAATACCTGCGCGCCCCGCCTGGTGCGGTCGGGATAAAAATTCTGGTGCACGGAAATAACCATATCCGCACCGTATTCCTCAATAATCTGCCTGCGCGCCTGCATATCCCGCAGTTTGAACCCCTTTGTGGGCAGCCCGTAAAGCCCCGCCTGGCTCTTTCTCGTCAGCACGGTTTCAAATCCCGCAGAGGTGAAGTAATCTTTCAGAAAATAGCTTATCGAAAGGTTTATGTCGCTCTCTTTCACACCGCTGGTAATTCCCCGCACGCCCGCGTCTATGCCGCCGTGTCCCGCGTCAATCACCACCACGGGCGCCGATACGGCCGAAGCCGCACGCGCTATCACGCCGAACACCGCGCCCGTCGCGCTGCTGAACAATATCAGCGCGGCAAAGGCGTAAACCGCGCTCCTTTTAACTAACAAATTCACGCTATATACTACTGATTATTTGATTTTTTTATGACTTGATGGTATAATTAAAGCAAATTAGAATCGGGTGGTATATGTTCGGCGGAAACGATTTTCTGGCGCCCGAGGGCGCACGCAATTTAAGCCCCGTGGTGCTCGCTTTCGTGGGCGATGCGGTATATTCGCTGTACGTGCGCGAAAAGCTCGTGCGCGAAACCGACTACAAGACGGGCACCCTGCAAAAACTCTCCTCGCAGAAGGTATCTGCCCGCGGGCAGAGCGAACTGGCAGAAAAAATTCTGCCCCTTTTAACAGAGGAGGAGGCCGAAATTTACCGCCGCGGCAGGAACGCGCACAAGTCAACCCGTTCAAAGAACGCCAGCGTGGGCGAATACAACCGCTCGACGGGCTTCGAAGCGCTTTTGGGCTTTTTGTATCTTACGGGCAGATTTGACCGCATAGAATTTTTATTGAAGGACAGCGATGAAAACTGAGGGCAGAAACGCCGTGCTCGAACTTATAAAGAGCGGCAAACCCATAGAAAAAATAGTAATGGAAAAGGGCGCGCAGGGCTCGCTCGCCCGCATCTTCGCCGAGGCGCGAAGGGCTGGGGTAAGGGTGCAGTTTGCCGATATGAAGGCGCTCGACAGAATGAGTGCGACGGGCCACCACCAGGGCGTTATTGCCTTTGCCGCCGAATACGAATACTGCGACCTTCAAGACATAATCGAATCCGGGGGCGAAAAGGGCGGTTTTATAATTCTGTGCGACGGCATAGAGGACGTGCACAACTTGGGTTCCATAATAAGGGTGGCTGAGTGCGCGGGCGCCGACGGCGTGGTAATTCCCGCAAACAAATCGGCGAGCGTGACCGAGGCGGTAATACGCATTTCCGCGGGCGCGGCAAACCACACAAAGGTTGCAAAGGTGCCCTCTTTGAACGCCGCCATAGATAAACTCAAAACGTGCGGCTATTGGGTATACGCCCTCGAAGCCGACGGAGGCAGCATATATTCCGCCGACCTTTCGGGCAACGTCGCCCTGGTAATCGGCGGGGAAGACAGCGGCGTAAAACGGCTCACGCGCGAAAAGTGCGACGGCGTGCTCTCTCTGCCCCTTCTCGGCAGGGTGAATTCGCTCAACGCCTCGGTGGCGCTCGGCATAGCCGCCTACGAAGTGGTGAGATGCAGACTGAAAAACTGAGCGACGAGCGCCTTGCCCTCCTTGCGGGAAGCGGCGATAAGGCGGCGACGGAAGCGCTTTTAAAGCGCTACAAAAACGTAGTTTTATCCATTGCTCGCAGGTTCTTTTTATCGGGAGGCGAAACCGAAGACCTCGTGCAGGAGGGAATGTGCGGGCTGTATTCTGCAATCGGCAGCTATACCGAGGGCAAGTCGGGCTTCGCCCCGTACGCAATGCGCTGCATCCGCAACCGCATAATCGACGCGGTAAAGTCCTCTACTGGCGCAAAAAATTCCGCGCTCAACAATTTTCTGCCGATAGTAGAGGTGGGCGAAGAACTGTACCCCTCGCGGCAGAACCCCGAAGACGAGCTTATAAAGCGCGAAAACAGGCGCGAATTTTTGCAGAAAATAAGCAAAAACCTCTCTTCGTTCGAATTCAAAGTCACGGTAATGTATATGGACGGGCTTACTATGGCAGAGATGTCTTCCGCCACGGGCAAGCCCGTAAAGAGCATAGATAACGCCCTGCAAAGGGCAAAGCGCAAACTCACGTCGCTTTTGAACGGCTGACGGCGCAAAAGTTTAAGTTTTTTTTGCAAATTTTTTAAGGAAGCGGCAGATGGCATACCTCGCGTTTTACAGAATGTTCCGCCCCGACACTCTCGATAAGGTGGTGCGGCAGGAACATATAGTAAAAATTTTAAAAAACCAGATTGAAAGCGGCAAAATAGGCCACGCATACCTGTTCTGCGGCCCGCGCGGCACGGGCAAGACGTCCGTCGCCAAAATTTTCGCGCGCGCAATCAACTGCGAAAGCCCCGTAAACGGCTCCCCCTGCGGCAAATGCGCAACGTGCAGGGCGCTTGCCGAGGGCAGCAATCTGGACATATCCGAAATCGACGCGGCCTCCAACAACGGCGTAGACGAAATGCGCGATTTGAGGGAGAAGGTGCAGTATCCCCCCGTGGCGGGAAAATATAAGGTATACATCATCGACGAAGTGCATATGCTCACCGCCTCGGCGTTCAATGCCGTGTTAAAGACGCTGGAAGAGCCCCCCGCGCACGCCGTGTTCATACTCGCCACCACCGAGCCGCAAAAAATTCCCGCAACCATACTCTCGCGCTGTATGCGCTTCGACTTTAAGCTCATTCCCCAGCACGATTTGGAGGGGCTTTTGAAGGGCATACTTCAAAAAATCGGCAAGGAGTACGAAGACGAGGCCGTGTCTGCCATAGCCCGCGCGGGCGCAGGCAGCGCGCGCGATACCCTTTCGATAGCCGATATGTGCGTATCTTATTCCGCGGGCAAACTCACCTACGACGACGTAAACGCCGTTTTGGGCAGCGCAGATTTTTATAAGATTGCCCAGACGGTAAATATGCTGCTCACCGATAATTCGGGCGGCGCGCTCTCGTGCGCGGAAGAAATTTTCGCGGGCGGAAAGAGCGCGGGCGTGTTCGTTAAGGACGTTTTAAGTTTTTTAAACAGCGTCTCCGTGGCAAAGATGTGCAGGAACGCCAAAGAAATTTTAAACCTTCCCGAAGAGATGTTCGCCGAGGTTTGCAAAATCGCGCAGGCCGACGGGCATAAAATACTCCGCGCGACAGAAATTTTCGTAAAGGCAGAGGGCGATATGCGCTACGCCTCCGATGCGCGCGTCGTGTTGGAAACGGCCGTTCTGCGCTGCACCCTGCCCGAAGCCGACTATAACATAGACAGCCTTATAGCCCGCGTGGCCGCCCTCGAAAAGAAGGTTGCAGAGGGCGTTCCCGCCCAGATAGTAATGCCCGCACAGGCGCCCTCCGTGCAGGAAAGTGCGCCGAATAAAGGCGGCTTGCCCGGTGCGGACGGCGGTAAATCTTTTGCAGACCGCGCGGCGTATGCTCCTTCTGAACCGTCGGGCGCGGCGGAAGAGCGGCCTTCTGCGGACGCAGGCGGCAGGCAGTACGGCGATGTACAGACAGATTTTCTGCGCACGGGCGGCAAAGCCACGCCCTTTTATGCGGCCGAACCTGCGGCCAAAAAGCCGTCTCTCACGCAGACGGAGGAGGGCGACGTGTTCGCAGGGCAGAAAAAGCCCGCCGCAAAGACGGGCGCGCCTTCGGGCAAAAGCGTGCTTGCAACCCTTCTGCGCGCACTGCGCACCACGCACAAAAACGCCGTTCTGTTCACGCTGTGTTCAGACCTCGGCTGTATCGCGGAGGGCGGTAAAACGGTGTTCACCACCGATAACGAAACCGTCTACCGCGCCATAACGCGGCAGGATAACGCAAAAATACTTTCCGAAGTGCTTGCCGAGGCGGGAGCGGGCGAATACGAAGTGCGCCTCGTCAAAAAGGACGACGCCTTCAAAAACGCGCTCGATATCTTGAAGTCGAACTTCGGCGGCACCGATATAAACATCAAATAAAAAACCTCAACCGTAAAGGAGAAAAATATATGGCATCATTCAGAGGCGGAATGGGCGGAGGAATGAACAACCTCGTAAAGCAGGCCCAAAAAATTCAGGAGCAGATGCAGGAGGCCGAAAAGGAGCTTGAAGAGCTCGAAGTAGTGGGCCTTTCGGGCGGCGGCGAAGAGGGCGACGAAACGGTCGTAATCTATATGAACGGCAAAAAGGTGATAAACGGCGTCGAATTCGGCAGTAAAATCGGCCAGATGATAGACCTCACCGACGAAGAGGACGTAGAGATGCTCGAAGACCTCATTCTCGCGGCGATAAACGACGGCTACAAAAAGGCCGACGAGTTGTATAAAGAGAAGATGGGCAAGTTTGGGAGTGCCAGTCTGCCCGGCTTTATGTAATTAGTTTCAACATTCTACGGGCGGCGTACGGCTTCATATATACGTCGCATAACATTGTCGCGTTTGCGGTTCTGCTCAGTCACTTACCTCAAAGTAA
>URMT01000051.1 GCA_900549005.1 uncultured Eubacteriales bacterium
CCCCCCCCGCCACTACCGCAAGCGCGGCGCCCGCAATAAGCGCCGCCACCATCGCTATCAGCCCGAGCGACGCAAGGCGCAGCTTTATGCCGCCCTTTTTGAACTTGCTGTCGTAGATGATTTCGCCGCCGCGCCTAAGGTGATAAAAAAAGTTTGTGGAGGAATACAGCGTGGTGAGCATTAAAATTATTCCCGCGCCGCCCGCCGCATCGCCCGCCTGCGACTGCAATTCGCGGAGAAACGGCAGAACGGCGTCGAACATAGGAATTTCTGCCAGCCTGCTCAAATCCACCTCGCCGAAAAACAAGGTCAGCCAGAACAGAAAGGGCGCAAGGCTCATCAGAAAAAAGTAGACGAGAGTGCCCGCAACGGTGGTAAAGCGCTTATCAGAATAGTATCGGTATACTTCGATGATGCGCCCGCCCAGATTTTTGAATTTTGCCTTTATGTTTTCAGACATCTGTGGTACCGCAAAAAAAATTTATTCACCTTTATTTTTTGCAGTAAGCCGCCTTGTTATGCGCGGGCAGATGCAACGCGTGCCTGCCCTATACAGCGGGTATGCCGCACGGATGGCGGGGAACGTCGCTCTCTTCCGCCTCCCCCTTCACTGCCGCATAAAGGCGGTATCCGCCAGAAAAATTGAAGCAGTCAAAGCCGTGCGCCATTAAAATGCGGCAGGCTATATAACTGCGCAGTCCGCTGTGACAGTTTACGTATACAGTCTTGCCCCCGTCTATTTCGCCCAGCCTTGCGCGAAGTTCGTCGACGGGAATGTTTACCGCGCCTTCGAAGTGACCTTCGGCAAACTCTTCGGCGGTGCGTACGTCGAGTATGAACGCCGCAGGGTCTGAAAGCACCTTCGGCAAGTCCTCCCAATGGTACTGCTTTATTCCGCCGAGCACGTCCTCTATGACGTAGCCCGCCATATTCACGGGGTCCTTTGCCGAGGAGTAGGGCGGCGCGTACGCGAGGTCGAGTTCCTGCAAATCGTATGCCGTCATTTTTGCGCCCATCGCCGCCGCAAGCACGTCTATGCGCTTATCTACGCCTTCGTAACCCACGGCCTGGGCGCCTATAATTCTGCCGCTCTTTCTTTCAAACAGCACTTTGAGCGTCATATTGCGCGCACCCGGATAGTAGGTTGCGTGGTTGGCAGAAAATAGCACAACCCTGTCGAAATCTATGCCCGCACGCCCCGCCGCGGCCGTATTCAGCCCCGTAAAGGCGCACGTGAGGTCAAACACTTTTATTACCGACGAGCCGTTGCCGCCGCGGTAAGTTTTATCCATTCCGCAGATATTGTCTGCGGCTATGCGCCCCTGCTTATTGGCAGGGCCTGCAAGGGAAATCAGAGCATCCTGCCCGCTTATGCAGTTCTTTATCTGAACGGCGTCGCCGACGGCGTATATATCGGGGTCGGAGGTGCGCATATGTCCGTCCACGACCACAGCTTTTTTTATGCCGAGTTGCAGCCCGCACTCCTCCGCAAGCGAGGTATCGGGAGCCACGCCGAGGGCGACTACTGCAAAGTCGGCGCGGTATTCGCCCGAGGAGGTTAAAACTTTTACGCCGCCCTCGTCGCCTTCGAGCGCGGTCACGCGCGAAGAGAGCACGAGCTTTACGCCCTTCTTTCTTAGTTCGGCGTGCAGAAAGCAGGCGATATCGTAATCGGTCTGCGGCAGAACCTGCGCTCCGCCCTGTATGAGCGTTACGGATATGCCCCTGTTTACCAGATTTTCGGCCGCTTCCAGACCTATAAACCCGCCGCCCGCAACTATTGCAGATTTAGGGGAGCGGCCGCGGATAAAGTCGTCTATTGCAAAGGTATCTTCCACCGTGCGCAAGGGAAAGAAGCTGCCCCTTTCCGCGCCGTCAGGAAGTATGGGGCGCGCGCCCGGGGAATATATGAGTTTATCGTAGCTCTCTTCATACGTGCCGCCCGCATACTTTACAGTCACCTTTTTGCGGGCGCGGTCAATCTTTATAACCTCGCTGTTTATGCGCACATCTATGTTGAAGCGCTTTTTGAAACTTTTCGGCGTCTGCAAGGTGAGCGAAGAACGCCGCTTTATTTCGCCGCCTATGTAATAGGGCAGCCCGCAGTTTGCATACGAAACGTAGCCGCTGCGCTCGAAGATTATTATTTCGGCGGACTCGTCCAGCCTTCTTAAACGCGCGGCTGCGGTAGCCCCGCCCGCAACGCCGCCGATTATTGCAACTTTCATACAGTTCCTCCGCGCGCGGCAGAAAGTTTTGCGCCGCGCTTCAATCATACTGTAAAAATTATATCACCATCGGCGGCAAATTACAACAGCCAATAAAAAAATTGCGGGCGCAAAGGCGCCCGCTAAGGTACCGTTCAATTCAGTTGCGCTTGGGTTTGGAATGAAAGATGAGCGACATAATCAGCGAGAACACTACGGCTGCCGTCCCCCCCGCGCTTGCCGCCGTGAGCGAACCCGTAACGGCATAATAAAAGCCCTTTTCCGCGCCCTTTATCGCGCCGTTTGCAAGCAGGTAGCCGAACCCCGATATGGGCACGGTTGCGCCCGCCCCTGCAAAGTCCACAAGCGGCTGATACACGCCGAGAGCGGTAAGCACTACGCCCGCAAGCATTGTGAACACGAGTATTTTGCCCGAAGTGAGGTCGGTAAAATTTATGACCAGCTGAGCAACCGTGCATATTGCGCCGCCGACGGCAAAAGCCTTTAAGTACATAAATAGTATATCCAGAATTTCCTGTGTTATCATATTATCCCCCTGACCGCTCATTCAGCGCGAAGCGCTTACGCTTTCAAGCTCTACGGCGTGGCTTATGCAGGGTATGCTTTCGCCCTGACCGGAAGAGACCGTTGAAAGCAGCGCACCCGTCGCCGCAAACAACACGCGCTTATACAGCCCCGCGCTCATCTTTGTGAATACGTAAGAATTCATAACCACCGCCGAACAGCCTGCGCCGCTGCCGCCCTGGAACTCGTCCTCTATCACCTTATATATAATTTCGCCGCAATCGACGTGGTTGGAAGAGATGTCGTACCCCTTCTCCCACGTGAGGTCTTTGAGTATGCGGCTGCCCAGCGCGCCGAGGTCGCCCGTCACGATTATGTCGTAATCCTCGGGCCTCGTATTCGTATCCTTGAAGTGGCACAAAATTGTGTCTGCCGCGGCGGGCGCCATAGCCGCGCCCATATTGTTTACGTCTGAAACGCCCCAGTCGCGCACCCTGCCCAGCGTTGCGCCGGTAATTTTTATGTCGCCGACGCCGTCTGAAATTACGCAGGCGCCCGCGCCCGTCACCGTCCACTGCGACTGCGGAGGGCGCGTACAGCCGAGTTCCAGCGGGTATCTGTACTGCCGTTCCGCCGAGGCAAAGTGGCTGCCCGTTGCGGCAACGCAGTTCTTTGCAAAGCCGCCGTCTATCATTACAGCTGAAAGCAGCATACTTTCGCTCATCGTGGAGCACGCGCTGTACAGCCCGAGAAAGGGAAACTGATAGTCGCGCGCGGCAAAGCTGGCGGAGATTATCTGGTTGAGCAAATCGCCAGAAAAGAGCGCGTCGACGTCGCCGTCTTTGAGCGCGCCCTTATCTATCGCAAGGCTGATGGCGTTTGAAAGCATTTTACATTCGGCCTTTTCGTAGGTACTTTCGCCGTACATATCGTCGGAGAGGGTGATGTCGGCATAGCCGCCGATTACTCCCTCCTTTTCCTTCGAGCCGCATACGGCGGCGTACGAACGTATGCGCGGTTTGTTGAAAAATATCGTGTTACCCTTTTTCATATATTACCCTTTAAATGTGCCCGCGCGGGCGTTAGATGCCTATTGTGGGCGCGGTCGGTGATAAATGCGCCCGTGATGAGGCGCGGGCGGCGGCAAAAACTTATGGGCCTTTTTTACCTTAAAGAAAGTAGTAGATTATGCCCACAATCACGCCCGAAAACACGCCGTAAACTATTATCGCGCCCGCCACGGTGAACATTTTGGCGGCCGTGCCGTAGATGAAGCCTTCTGTTCTGAATTCTATTGCGGGCGACGTCACCGAATTGGCAAAGCCCGTTATTGGCACGATTGAACCAGCGCCCGCGTGCCTGCCTATTCTGTCATAGACGCCCAGCCCCGTAAGAAGGCAGCCCAAAAATATCAGAATTACCGAAACCGCGCCCGCAAGCTCGTCCCCCGAAAGCCCCGCATATTCCAGCATAAAGCGAAAAAACTGCCCTATCGTGCAAATCAGTCCGCCCACGCCGAACGCCGCAAGACAGTTTTTGAAGTGCTTGGTGGGCGGCTCTAACCTGCGGATATAGGCAAGGTAGTTGCTGTTACAGTTCTGTGCGTTTCTGCCTGTCATTTTTTATCACCTCGGTCTTTGCGCCTTTGAAACAAGTTTCACGCTCGTCCCGCCTCGTTATGTCCACTTCCCTTCTCATTGCCTGTACCTCTTTTCCGTCATATAGAGCGTAAGTTTTTCGGGCAGCATTCTGCTTAAAATTCTGTACGCCGTGTTCTTTGCACCGCACGTCTTGATTAGCGGAGGGTTGTCCGAATTTATTACTTTGAATAAGTCGTCGGCGACGGCTTCGGCAGACATTCCGTTCTGCTCCATTCCCGCAAGCGCCTCTACCGCCCTGTTCATATCTTTGGCGTAATCGCCGCTCTCCTCGTCGGAATAAATTTTGCGCTTGTAGGTGAACCCCGTGGCCGTGCCGCCGGGAAGAAGCGCCGTAACTTTTATTTTGTAAGATTTAAGCTCCTGCCTTGCGCCCCTTGCAAGCATTTCGAGCGCGGCCTTGGAAGCTGAATAGAAGCTGTCGAACAGAATGGGTATGTCGCCGCCGAGCGAACCGACGAGCACGATGTGACCGCCGCAAGGCTTCATATACGGAATGGCCGTCTGCACGGCTTTGAGCGCGCCGAAAAAATTTACTTCGAAAAGGTATCTGTAATCGCTTTCCGCTGCGTGCTCTATGGGCGCCGCCATAGAACAGCCCGCACAGTAGACCAAAAGGTCAAGCCCGTGGTCTTTTGCAATTTCGCGCATACTTTTAAAAGCCGCGTCGCCCTCGGTTACGTCGGCACATACGTTGTTTACCTTGATGTTTATGCAAGGGGTGCGCGATATGTTGAATACGTTCCAGCCGTCTTCGGTGAGGCGGAGAACGGTTTCGCAGCCTATTCCCGAACTGCCGCCCACCACCACGGCACAGCGCCTGC
Source organism: uncultured Eubacteriales bacterium (assembly GCA_900549005.1). Taxonomy (GTDB): domain Bacteria; phylum Bacillota; class Clostridia; order Christensenellales; family Borkfalkiaceae; genus Coproplasma; species Coproplasma stercorigallinarum. The sequence goes on from URMT01000051.1 coordinate 5,215, forward strand.
GCGCGCCTTTGATATTATCTGCCGTGCTACTTTTTACCGCAGTGTTCATATGAATATTTTGACTGAAAGAGTAAAAAAATATTCAGCCGAAGGCGATATCGAGCGCCATCATAAGTACAAAGCCGAATATTATGCCGAGTGTTGCGCGCAGTTTGCCGCTTTCGAAACTTTCGGGAATGAGTTCGGAGCATACGACGGCGAGCATTGCGCCCGCCGAAAACGAGAGCGCGAACGGCAGAATGTTGTTAATCAGCGCGACCGCAAGCGCGCCAACAACTCCCGCTGCAATTTCGACAGCGCCCGAAAGCTGGCCGATTACAAAACTTTTGAGCCGCGACATTCCGTTTGCGCGCAGGGGAAACGCAACGCACATACCCTCGGGGAAGTTCTGTATGCCGATTCCCACGGCAAGCATAAGCGCCGCAACGCCCTCAACCACGCCGCCCGCGCCTATCGCGCCGAACGCCACACCTATCGCAAGCCCTTCGGGCACGTTGTGCGCAGTGACGGCAATTACCATAACCGCGCACTTCTTCTTCCTTCCGTCTGAAAAGGCATTGAGCTTGCCGATGAGAATATCTGTGAGAACGATTAAAAGGCCGCCGCACGCAAAGCCGCAGGTGAGTATCAGGTAAGAGTATTGCTGGCCATATTCGAGCGCGGGCAGAAGGAGTGAAAAAAATGTAGAGGCAAGCATTATTCCCGCCGCGCTGCTCATCATAAAGCTGAATGCGCCGCGGCTTACCTTTTTATATATGAATACAAGCGAAGCGCCTGCCGCCGTAAGAAGCCACGTAAAAGACGTGGCAATCAGCGCTTGGAGCCAGCCGTCGAGTTCAAAAAACCATTGCACGGGTGTTTCCTCTGTAAAATAACTTTTACTATCATTTTACGAAGGCCCGCCAATTTGCGTGCCTGAATTTATCGCGCGGTAAGAAATTGCGGCAGATTGAACCGATTTTTAGCATTTGTAGAGTACTATGTGCGATATAAACAGCGATTTATAGCAATATTTTGAGCGGTTTTATATTAAAATTACAAAAAAAGCGGAGCAAAAAGCTGTTTGCTTTTTGCTCCGCTTTTTAACAAAATATTCTGTTTTTAACTTAATAAGGCTTTACGTTTTTATTTTTATATGTCGTAAATCTTATGATGTAGCCGTTGGTTTCCTGCGGCTGGGAACAGTACACGAGTTCGAAGTCGGGATTGTTGTCGAGATTTTCGAAGTAGGCGTCTGCTCCTCCCACCGCCTCTACCCTGGTCACCAGCACTTCGTCGCAGTACGGAAGAAGCGTTTTATACATCATTGCGCCGCCGATTACAAAAACTTTGTCTGAATTATATTTTTTTATCTCGGCAAACAGCTCGTCCAGCGAGCCGACAACCGTGCAGTCGTCGCGCTTTTCGCCGCCCGGCCAAAGCACGATGTTAGTTCTGTTTTTGAGCGGCCTGCCGCCAGGGAACGACTTTAAAGTGTTGGAGCCCATAACTACCACGTTGCCCGTGGTGGTCTCCCTGAAAAATTTCATATCGGCGGGGATAGAAAACATAAGCCCGTTGGCCTTGCCTATGCCCCACTCTTTATCTGCGTGCAGAATGGCTTTCATAATTCTCCTTGAAAAGTGCGCCGAAAAATTGCGGGCGCCGCGCAGGCGGCGTTATTCGGCGACGGGAATGTTATATTTGGTCTTGTTGCAGTTATAGTCAACGAGCCTGAAACTGTCTACCGTGAAGTCGTAAAAATTCTTTACGTCGGGGTCGATTTCAATCTTGGGCGCGGCGAGGCGGGGCATAGAGATAATCTCTTTTACAATCGGGATATGCCTGTCGTAGATATGCGCATCGGCGATTACGTGCACAAGCTCGCCCGCTTTGAGGCCGGAAACCTGCGCAAACATCATTAAAAGGACGGCATACTGCACCACGTTCCAATTGTTGGCCGTGAGCATATCGTTTGAACGCTGGTTTAAAATTCCGTTGAGCGTGTCGCCCGAAACGTTGAAGGTCATCGAATACGCGCAGGGATACAGATTCATCTCGTGCAGGTCGGCAAAAGTATAGATATTTGTGAGTATGCGGCGGCTGGCGGGGTTGTGCTTCAAATCGTAAAGCACCCTGTCTACCTGGTCGAACTCTCCCTCGCGGTATTTATGCTTTACGCCGAGCTGATAGCCGTAGGCCTTGCCTATGCTGCCGTTTTCGTCCGCCCACTGGTCCCATATGTGCGAGTGAAGGTCGCGTATGTTGTTGCTCTTCTTCTGCCATATCCACAGAATTTCGTCTATGCACGAACGGAACGCCGTGCGGCGTATGGTGAGTATGGGAAATTCTTTGGACAAATCGTACCTGTTTATTATGCCGAACTTTTTAACGGTGTGCGCGGGCGTGCCGTCGCTCCATTTGGGGCGCACGCTGAGGTTGGTATCCCACACGCCGTTTTCCATAATGTCGGTCATATTGGCTATAAAAATATCGTCTGCCAGGCTCAAAACAATTCCCTCCGTTGCATTTTAATTATTTTACCATTTAACCGCGCCGCCGTCAAACGAATAAGGCAGATTTACAAGCGTTCGCCAAAGATGTTTGATTGATTAAGAGTTGTCATTTTGACCGAGTGTAAGCGAGCGGAAAAATCTCAAATAAAAATATCAAAGAGATTTCTCCGTGCGCTCATTACATTCGCTTAGTCGAAATGACACCCTTTCGGGGACGACCTGTTTACCGTTTGCAGAATGCGCCGCGCGCAAGGCACTTGCGCGCGGCGCATTCATTTGGCTTATTTAAAACTTTCAAAAGGCGTCCTTTCTGGTTTTGCTCCATTTTTTTGCTATAAAGCGCAATTTCATACGCATCGGTATGAGCGCCGTAAACGCGCGCATCAGCTTGTTCGCAACGCCGGGGATATACTTTACCTTGCCCCTATCTGCCGCCGCAAGGCTATTTTTTGCCACGAACTGCGGCGATTTTGCGGCAATTTTGCCCCATATGCCCTGCTTTTTTATGTATTCCACCACATCGGGGCGGGTATACACGGCGCCCGGCAACACGGCGGTCACGCTCACGCCCGTGCCCTTCAACTCGCGCGAGAGCGCAATCGAAAAGTCTGTAAGGGCGCCTTTAAGCGCGCTGTAAATTGCAAAATAGGGCATAGGATACAGCCCCGAAACGCTGGAAATATTTATTATTTTAAGCTGTTTTGCGCAGTTTTTTATGCAGAAATGGGTGAGGCTGACGGCGCTTTCAAACAGTATGCGCGACTGAAAGGTTATCTTTTTTTGGTCGTATTCCAAAAACGCCTTCTGAATGTCGGCGCCCGCCACGTTTACAAGGCGACAGAAGGTGTGCCCCGCCGCAAAGTTCATAAGGCGTTCGCGGTCATTCTCGTCAGTTAAGTCACATTCAGCGTACTTGATTATGAGGTCGGGGTGCCTTTCTTTGAGCTTATTTGATAGGGCTTCGAGTTTTTCGCGGCTTCTGCCCGTTATGAACAGACTTTCCCCGCGGGAGGCAAGCTCTTCGCAAAAGGCCGAACCTATTCCGCCCGTCGCGCCCGTCACGAGGGAATACGCGGGCGAAAATTCGCGCACCAGCCCGCCGAGAATGGCTCTGTCGGCAGGCGCCCATTCGTCTGCATTCAAAGACGAAAGTTCCTGCCAGACGCATTCTTCGTGCTCCTTTACTTTATAGCCGCCGAGCATACGGCACAGATACACCGTTATGTTTACGATTTTATCGGGGTATTCAAACTCAGTTGTGCCGACGGGGCGGAGTACCTGTATTTCAAGGTCTAACTCCTCCCTGCATTCGCGCGCGAGCGCCGCCTCGCCGCTCTCCCCGTCCTCGATTTTGCCGCCGACAAACTCAAATTTATGTACTACATAACTGCTTCCGTACGAACGGCGCGCGGCAAAAATTCTGCCGTGTTCAATAAACGCTGCGCCGACTACGTTGATTACGTTCTTCATACAATTATTTTACCACCGCAAAAACTTGCAGTCAATCGCGCGGGGCATAAAAATACGGGGGCGGGGCGCCGTGGCGCCCCGCCCCCTGTTAAAATTAAGCAGTTGAGACCCGTTCTTTTTGTCACCTTACGGCATTAAAAGAACCAAAAACCGCCGCAACCGCAGCAGTTGCAGTTGTTGCAGCCGCAATTATTGCAGTTGTTACAGTTGTTGCCGCGCCCGCCGCGCGAATTTGAGCAGTTGTTGCCGCATACGTTGAATGCGCTGCAACAGCCGTAGCCGCCGCACGAGTAATCGGACGCATTGTTAAGGCCGTACTGGGCGGCATAATAACTCTGTGCGTCGCACCCGCACGAACGCCGCCTTGCGGCACAGCACGAAAAGATGTTAAGAAGGCCTACCCAGCCATTGTTGCAATTACAGCCGCAACCGTTGTTGCAGCCGCAGCCGCTGCGCGAATTTGCGCCGCAGTTACCGCAGTTATTACAATTTGAGCACATATTTTTTATAGCTTCCCTTGTTTTTCTTTGTGTAAAAGAGGGCAAAGGTTTTCCCCCTTGCCCTTCCCGCAATTTTAAAGGCGGATTTACTCTATTATATGCTCCGCGGCAGAAATGCGTTATTTAAGCGCGGCGGGAAGTGTTGCGGGCGTGAACTTCTTGTATATATTACGGTGCAATCAAAAAAATTCCCCCGACGGAAACCGTCGGGGGAATACGATTTTTTTATGAAATTATTTGCCGAAATATCTTTTAAGAAGGCCGGCAAAACCTGCGCCGTGACGAGCCTCGTCCTTGGCCATTTCGTGAACGGTATCGTGAATGGCGTCGTAGCCGAGCTGCTTAGCGCGCTTTGCGATTGCAAACTTACCTTCGCACGCGCCGGTTTCGGCCGCTACGCGAAGTTCGAGGTTCTTCTTGGTGGAATTGGTTACAACTTCGCCAAGAAGTTCTGCAAACTTGGAAGCGTGCTCTGCCTCTTCGTAAGCATAGCGCTTGTATGCTTCGGCAATCTCGGGATAGCCCTCCCTTTCTGCAACCCTTGCCATTGCAAGGTACATACCTACTTCGGTGCACTCGCCGTTGAAGTGGGCGCGAAGGCCTTCCATAACTTCTTTATCTTCAACAACGCCGTCGCCTACGTGATGCTCGCAGGCAAACTTGGGTGCATCGGTCTCCTCTACGGGAACAAAAGTCTTAGCCTTGCATACGGGGCAAACTTCTACGTCGTCGGCTACTATTTCGCCGCAAACAGTACATCTTTTCATAATTTTTAACTCCTTACGTTTTTTATTAGAAATCAATCTTAATAAGATTATATCATAGCTTTTTCAAAAAATCAAGCCCTGAGCGAAAATTTATTTTGTAAAATTTGTAAATATTGTGTGTAATTTTCTGCGAACAACGTTGCGCCGAACTGCGCGAGCTGTTCGCGCTTTCTGAATCCCCAAAGCACCGAAATGCAGTTTATGCCCGCATTTTTTGCGGTGAGAAAGTCGGTTTCGCCGTCGCCCGTGAACAGGCACTCATCCTTGTTCACGCCCAAAGCCTGCATTATGTAATTTGTGCCCGCGGGGTCGGGTTTCAAGGGGAACTGCCCCTGGCCTATTACGATATCGAAGCCGTATTTTGAAAGTTTTTCGTCGTACACCCTTTGGGTGGAAGCCTGCGGCTTATTTGAGAGCAGGGCGAGCTTTATGCCCGCGGCTTTGAGGCGGGTTAAAACTTCGTCCTCCCCTTCGTAGAGGGTGGTCAGAGTGCTTTCGTGAGCGGCGTATGCAGGGACGTAATCTTCGTATACCGCCTGCACGAGCTCTTTTTTATTCTCGGGAACGGCGCGGTACACAAGGTTATAGGCGCCGTCGCCAAGCATAGAATACAGCTCTTCGCGCCCGACGGGCGGAAGGGAAAACTTTGCAAGGCTACAATTTAGCACGCAGCGGATATCCGCCTCGGTATTCAAAAGCGTGCCGTCCAAATCAAAAATTATTGCTTTTATCATCTGTTTATTATATAACCCCTGACGGCGGGGCAAAAACATTTTTTACCGCAAAAAGCGTGAGCTTGGCATAAAATTAAATTAGTAATCATTTCGCGCGGACAATTAGTTGCGGTTGAGATTTATCCACGCGAGCTTTCGCCCTTGGTCGAAATGACAATATATTTAAAAATAATTTATGTCGCAAGGCGGGTTTCCCGCCGCAGCAGGACCCAAT